>JBBQFE010000119.1:0-7970 GCA_038321605.1 Mycobacteriales bacterium
GGAGCTACTCGGCCTGGAACTGGTCGAAGTCGCCCTTTAAACCCCCTGCGCGTCCGCCGTCCCGGTCAGCGCGCCGGTCCCTCGTCAGTGAAAGTAGGTCTACCAGATGGCTGATCGTCAGGCCGTGAAGGACATTCTGCAGCGCCAGCGGATCGAGCTGCCCTCGTGGGCGTTCGGCAACAGTGGCACCAGGTTCAAGGTCTTCGCCCAGGCCGGGGTACCCCGCGACCCGTTCGAGAAGATCGCCGATGCCGCGCAGGTGCATGCCTTCACCGGGGTTGCGCCCAGTGTGGCGCTGCACATTCCGTGGGACAGCGTCGAGGACTTCGGCGCTCTCGGCCAGGCCGCGAAGGATGCCGGCATCGAACTCGGGACGGTCAACGCCAACGTCTTCCAGGACGACGAGTACATGCTGGGCAGCGTGACCAATCCCGATCCGGCCGTCCGGCGCAAGGCGTTGGATCATCTGCTCGCCTGCATCGACGTGATGGACCAGACAGGTTCCCGCGACCTGAAGCTGTGGTTCTCCGACGGAACGAACTACCCCGGCCAGGACAGCATCCGGGCCCGTCAGGATCGACTCTCAGAGGCACTTTCGACCGTGTACGAACGGCTCGCCGATGACCAGCGCCTGATCCTGGAGTACAAGCTGTTCGAACCGGCCTTCTACACGATGGACGTGCCCGACTGGGGCACCTCGTACGCGCACTGCCTGCAGCTGGGTCCCAAGGCGAAGGTGTGCGTCGACACCGGTCACCACGCGCCGGGCACCAACATCGAGTTCATCGTGGCTTTTCTGATGCGGGCTGACAAGCTCGGCGCCTTTGACTTCAACTCCCGGTTCTACGCCGACGACGACCTGATGGTCGGATCCGCCGATCCCTTCCAGTTGTTCCGCATCCTGTTCGAAGTGGTCGATGCAGGTGGGTTGGAACCTGACTGCGAGATCGCCTACATGCTCGACCAGTGCCACAACATCGAGCCGAAGATCCCTGGCCAGATCCGGTCGGTGATGAATGTGCAGGAGGCGACCGCGAAGGCGTTGCTGGTCGATGTCGAGGCGCTGGCGGCCGCTCAACGAAGTGGTGATGTGCTCGGCGCCAATGCGGTCCTGATGGACGCCTACAACACCGATGTCCGTCCGCTGCTGGCAGAGCTCCGTTCCGATTCCGGGCTGGACCCGGACCCGATGGCCGCCTATGCGCGCTCGGGTTACGCCGAGAGGATCACGGCCGAGCGGGTCGGCGGGCAGCAGGCCGGGTGGGGCGCCTGAGTATGGCCGCTGCATCGTTGCACCCACATCTTCGGAAGGGCACCACCGCGCCATGAGCACTGCAGAAACCTCCACCCCGGCCGAGCTGATCGCACGTTCCAACCGGCTCGGTGCCGATCCACGCAACACGAACTTCGCCGGCGGCAACACCTCGGCCAAGGGCAGCGTGATCGACCCGGTCACCTCGACGCCGGTCGAACTGATGTGGGTGAAAGGCTCGGGAGGCGACCTGGGGACTCTCACCGAAGCGGGGCTCTCGGTACTTCGGCTCGACCGGCTGCGAGCATTGGCCGAGGTCTACCCCGGGGTTGAGCGCGAGGACGAGATGGTGGCCGCGTTCGACTTCTGCCTGCACGGGCGCGGAGGTGCGGCGCCCTCGATCGACACCGCGATGCACGGCCTGGTGGCCATGGCCCACGTCGACCACCTGCATCCCGATTCCGGCATAGCACTGGCCACCGCCGCCGACGGGCAGCAGCTGACCGAGCAGTGTTTCGGTGACCGGGTGGTGTGGGTTCCCTGGCGTCGCCCCGGCTTCCAACTGGGCCTGGACATCGCCGCCATCGCCGAGGCCAACCCACAGGCGATCGGCTGCATCCTCGGCGGGCACGGCATCACCGCGTGGGCGAGCACCAGCGAGGAATGCGAGGCGCGTTCGCTGGAGATCATCCAGACCGCGTCCCAGTTCCTGATCGAGCACGGACGGGCCGAACCGTTTGGACCGGAGCTACCTGCCTACCGCCCCCTGCCGGATGCGGAGCGGCACGCGCGCGCCGCGGCATTGGCTCCGGTGATCCGCGGCCTGGCCTCTACCGACCGGACCCAGGTCGGCCACTTCAACGACACGGCGCCGGTACTGCATTTCCTGTCGCACGCCGAGCATCCACGATTGGCGGCCCTCGGCACCTCCTGCCCGGATCACTTCCTGCGGACCAAGGTACGGCCGCTGCTGCTGGACGTCGCGCCGGACGCTCCGGTGGAAGAGGCCATCGCCCGGCTCAAGGTGTTGCACGCCGAGTACCGGGCGGATTACGCCGGTTACTACGAGCGAAACGCCGCCGCCGACAGTCCTGCGATGCGTGGCGCTGACCCGGCGGTCGTGCTCATTCCGGGGGTGGGCATGTTCTCCTTCGGCAAGGACAAGCAGACCGCGCGGGTGGCAGGGGAGTTCTACGTCAACGCCATCAACGTCATGCACGGTGCCGAGTCGGTCTCGCGGTACGCGCCGATCGACGAGGCCGAGAAGTTCCGCATCGAGTACTGGTCGCTGGAGGAGGCGAAGCTGCAGCGGATGCCCAAGCCCAAGCCGTTGGCAGCGCGGATCGCGCTGGTCACGGGGGCCGGCTCAGGCATCGGGCGGGCCATCGCGCACCGACTGGCGGCCGAGGGCGCCTGTGTGGTGGTGGCCGATCTCAACGCGGACAACGCCGCCATGGTGGCAGCCGAGATCGGCAACACCGACGTGGCTGTCGCGGTGGTGGCCGACGTCAGCTCCGAGGAGCAGATCCGGGCCGCGTTCGATGCCGCCGCGCTGGCGTTCGGTGGGGTCGACCTGGTGGTCAACAACGCGGGGCTGTCCATCTCCAAGCCGCTTGCCGAAACGACCCTGCACGACTGGGACCTGCAGCACGACGTGATGGCCCGCGGCTCGTTCCTGGTCTCCCGTGAGGCAGCACGCGTGATGCGCGAGCAGGAACTCGGTGGCGACATCGTCTACATCTCCAGCAAGAACAGTGTCTTCGCCGGTCCGAACAATGTGGCCTACGGCGCAGCGAAGGCCGACCAGGCACATCAGGTCCGACTGCTCGCGGCCGAACTCGGCGACAGCGGTATCCGGGTCAACGGTGTGAACCCCGACGGGGTGGTGCGCGGTTCGGGAATCTTCGCCAGCGGTTGGGGTGCCAAACGGGCGGCGGTGTACGGCGTACCGGAGGAGGAGCTCGGCGCCTTCTACGCGCAACGAACCCTGTTGAAGAAAGAAGTCCTGCCCGAGCACATCGCCAACGCCGTCTTCGCGCTGACCGGCGGCGAACTGGCCCTGACCACCGGCCTGCACGTCCCGGTGGACGCCGGGGTCGCAGCCGCGTTCCTCCGCTGAGCGGGCCGCATCCATGGTGGACGGTTCTTTCGTTGCGGCGGACCTGGGAGCTTCCAGCGGCCGGGTGATCCTGGCGCGGGTGGGCGCTGGGCGACTGGATCTTCGTGAGGTCCGGCGATTCCGCAACGGCCCGGTGCGGCTACCGGACGGGCTGTACTGGGATGTGCTCGGCCTGTACCAGGACGTGCTGACCGGTCTTCGGGACACGGTGGCGGTGGAGCCAGCGATCCTCGGTGTCGCCGTCGACTCGTGGGCGGTGGATTACGGGTTGCTCGATCCGGACGGTGTGTTGCTCGGAAACCCGCACCACTACCGGGACGATCGGACGGCGGCCGGCGTCACGGACGTGCATTCGGTGGTGTCCCCGGAGCGGCTGTACGAGGTCAACGGCCTGCAGCACCTACCGTTCAACACGGTCTTCCAGCTGGCCGCCGACTCATCCCGGCTGGCCGGCGCGCGGCGGCTGCTGCTGGTCCCGGACCTGATCGGTTACTGGCTGTCGGGGTGCGAGGTTGCCGAAGAGACGAATGCCTCCACCACCGGTTTGCTCGACGCCAGCACGGGAAACTGGTCCGAGCAACTCATCGGTCAGCTCGGTCTGGCCCCGAACCTGTTGGCCCCGATCGTGCGCGCGGGTGAACGGATCGGCCCGATCAGTGCAACCGTACGAGCTGAGACCGGCCTGGCTGCCGGGGTCGAACTCACCGCGGTGGGCTCACACGACACCGCCTCGGCCGTGGTCGGCGTACCTGCGGCCGGGCCCGGTTTCGCCTACATCTCCTGTGGCACCTGGGGTCTGGTGGGGGTGGAGCTCGCGGCACCGGTACTGACCGCAGCGAGCCGGGCCGCCAACTTCACCAACGAGCGCGGCATCGACGGCAGCATTCGGTATCTGCGCAACGTGATGGGACTGTGGTTGTTGCAGGAATCGTTGCGGCACTGGACGCTGGCCGGCGCCGCCCCGGACCTGACCGGGCTGCTGACGGCGGCGGCGGCACTGCCACCCGGTGGTCCGGTGATCGACGTCGATGCCCCGCAGTTCCTGCCACCGGGCGACATGCCGTCCCGCATCGCCGCGGCCTGTGTGGGCATCGGCGCCCGGGTGCCACAGAACCCGGTGGAGTTCGTCCGGTGCATTCTCGACAGCCTGGCGGCCGCGTTTGCCGCAGCGGTACGGGACGCCGAGCGGTTGTCCGGTCAGAGCATCACCGTGGTGCATCTGGTGGGCGGCGGCTCGCAGAACGCACTGCTGTGCCAGTTGACGGCCGACGCCTGCGGGTTACCTGTGATCGGTGGTCCGGTCGAGGCGACCGCCATCGGCAATGTGCTCGTGCAGGCGCGCACCCACGGCGTCCTTTCAGGCGACATCTGGGCGCTGCGGGACCTGGTTCGCCAGACGCATCCAGGGCGAACCTATCCGCCGCAGCTCAGACAGCCCTGAGCTGCGAAGTCGTGGGCCACCTAGCCGCCGATCACGGAGTGCGAGTCCTGCACGGTGGAACCGAACAGCTGCTTGCGCTTCTTGCTTGCGTACATCCGCAGGTCGGCCGCGTGCAGCAGCGCATCGAAGTCGTTGCCGTCATCGGGATAGACACTGAGACCGACACTGACAGAGAGGCTGTGTTCGTCGATGGCCTCGTCGAACAGCCGTTGGCACGAGTCCGCGATCCGCTCGGCATCCTGACGCGCGTTGCCGCCGGCCACATCGGTGAGCACTATCAGGAACTCATCGCCGCCCAGTCGGGCGATGAGGTCGCCGTGCCGCAGTCGGCCCCGCAGCCGCGATGCGGCCTCGCGCAGTACCCGGTCGCCCACGGCGTGCCCGTAGGTGTCGTTGACCTTCTTGAATCCGTCGATGTCGAGGTACAGCAGTGCCGTGCTGGTGCCGGCAAGTTGCGCGTCGAGCAGGGCGGCGGACAGCATTTCGTCGAGTCGGCGACGGTTCAGTAGGCCCGTCAGCGGATCGTGGAAGGCGAGATTCTCGATCTCAGCCAGGTACTCCGCCGACCGTCGCCGCTCGGACTGGAGATGTGCCTCGGCGGTGACGCGTGCGGTGACATCGTTCTGGATACCGATGTACTGGACCAGCCGGCCGTCATGGTCGAACACCGGTGACAGGTAGATCTCGTTCCACCACGGCTCACGATCTGGTCCCCGGTAGTTGACGACGGTTTCTCGGCATTCAACGCCCAGAGCCAGTGCGGTCCGGATCCGTTCAATCGCTGCCGGATCGGTGTCCTCGCCCTGCAGTACGCGACAGTTGGAACCGAGAATGTCTTCTGCGCGCAGGCCGGAAAGCCGCTCGAAAGCCGTGTTGACGTAGATGAGTGGATGGTCGGGGCGAGTCACGTCGGCGATGGACACACCATTGGTACTGGCTGCCAACGCCCGGCGCAGCATGAGGGCCAGCGTCGGAGAGGGACTGTCGGAGCGGTCGCCGGCGGTGCGGGGGGACGGCGCGCTCAGCGACAGCAACGCGTCTCGAGTCGCCGCAGGCAGCCCGCCGGCCCAGGACGAGGTCGTCAACGGCGCGGTCGGGGCGATCCGCGAGAGCAGGGACTCCGCTGCGGCCGCCACCGTTTCGCGCTCATAGGTCAAGGCGAATTCGAAGCGACGGGAACGGTCCGGTCCCTGGTCGCCCAGGTCGCGGGCCAGTAGCGCAGCCGAGAAATGGGGCGCCAGCACGGCGATGTCCCACTCGCCCTGCAGCGGATCGCCGTGCGCGATGTCCGCGCCGCGAACTCCCTGTACCGGCATCGTGCTCAGCCCCTCACCGATGGCCGCGACGAAGGCCGTGCGCTCGGCGAGCTCGCGGTACCGGTGTGCGGTGGCGGGGGTGAAGTGCCTGGCGTGTTGGAACGTCGAGACCACCACACAGGTGGGGCCGTAGCGCATCGCCTCGCGCTCGAGGTGCTTGCTGAGTTCGATCAGCAGCGGTTTGGTCGACACCCTCAGGTGCTGATCAGGTGGCAGGCAGCCGAACGGTGAGTCATCGGTGCTCGGGGCAGCAACCGCCGGCAGCACGAACTCCGCCTGCTGGAGGCTGCTGGTCAGGGTGGGTGACGGACGGCCGAACATCCAGCCCTGGCCCAGCCGTGCGCCGAGTGCGCGCGCTACCGAGAGATGCGCCTCGTCCTCGATGCCTTCGGCGAGCAACACCGCGCCGCTGCGCTGGGCGTAGGCGTTGACGGCGTTCATGATTTCAGCCACCGCCGGTCCTGGTCGTTCCTGGACGAGCTTGAGATCGAGCTTCACGATGTCGGGCCGTAGCAGTGGCATGAACGCCAGTGACATGTCATCGGCACCCACGTCGTCGAGCGCGATGCGCCAACCTGCGGCCCGGAGTCGGCGGACACAGGCCAGCAACTCCGCCGGCCGGGATCCGATCGCGCGTTCTGTTATCTCCAGGACGAGGCGCATCCCCTCAGGTGCGGTAGCTGCGATGTCGATCAGTTCGTCGAGTGGATCGAACTCGATCACATCCGGCTCGACGTTGACGAACAGTGCGAGCGGCGGCGTCAGGCCCACCTCGATGGCAGTTCTGAGTGCGGTGGAACGACACAGCGAGTCGAGTTCCGCCAGGCGGCCTTGGCTGCGAGCCTCAGCGAACAGGACGTCCGGTCGTTCCCAGTCACCGACGGGTCCGCGGGCCAGCGCTTCGTACGCCACCACGCAGCCCGCATCGAGATCCACGATGGGCTGAAACACCGTTCGTACCTGCTTGTTAGCCAGGACCTCATTCAGGTCCCCACATCCACCCACCGCTGTCCTCCTGCTTGCCGTTCGTTATATCCGTTATCGGCACCGCCGAAGCACATCTGAGTGAAACCGCGACACTTTGGTCGATAGGGCCGTTGGACCCTTCCGGGAGCCGTTGCCCCCCGCGAAGCTGAGGAGCATGACCAGAAGCAGCGGTACCCGGCAGGATTGCACCGAGAGCCTCGTCGCGGTCGCTGCGCTGGCAGGCAACTGGGAGATCGACATTCACCTCATCCCCGATCCGGCATCCAAAGTCTGAGGCTGCGTGATGCTCCAGCCAGGCAGCGGTACCAGCGCGCCTTCCCCGCTCGTCCGATCCGGCGAACAGCCCGTAAGGGCGCGGACGGTGATCTCCATCCAGGGCCTGACGATGTCGTACGGCGATGCGCAGGTTCTGCACGGTATCGATCTGGCGATCAACCAGGGCGAGGTGTGCGCGGTCGTCGGGCCCAACGGCGCGGGCAAGACCACCCTGGTCGAGATCCTCGAGGGCTACCGAACCCGCAGCGGTGGCGAGGTGAGCGTGCTCGATGTCGATCCCGGCCGGCCCACCAGAGGTTGGCGGGCGCGGATCGGGATCGTCCTGCAGAGCTGCGCCGTGCCCGCCGACCTCACGGTGTCCGAACTGGTCGAGCGGTTCGCGGGGTACTACCCGGCTCCCAGACCGGTGGCCGAGACCATCGAGTTGGTTGGCCTCAGCGACCGCGCCGGCGCGCGCGCCGGCACGCTGTCAGGCGGGCAACAGCGCCGCCTCGACGTGGCGATGGCACTGGTGGGTGACCCCGACATCCTGTTCCTCGACGAGCCGACCACGGGCTTCGACCCCAGTGCGCGCCACCA
>JBBQFE010000120.1:0-7946 GCA_038321605.1 Mycobacteriales bacterium
GGTAGCGGTGGCCGACCCGGTCCCGGTGGTGGCCGAGATCGAGGCAGCGCTGCGTCCACGGTGGGTGTGGTGGTCCAACGCGACCCCGACGGCGCTGCTACCCCACCAGCCTGCCTCGGTCAGATTCGCGACCTGTTGGGACCTGGCTGCGGTGCACCGCCTGCTGTTCGGCGGCTGGCGCGCGGATCCCGAGCTGATCTGGGCCGCGTTGCACGACCTCGACCCCGCCTCGGTTCCGGCACACGGTCAGCTCGATCTGCTGTCCCGGGCCGGCGACGACGGCGGCGACTCCGGCGATCCGGTGCAGCCCGACGGCCATCTGCGCCCGGCCTGGCTCAAGGGCGGCTGGAGCCGGTCGGAATCGCGGTGGCGGCAGTGGGCAACGCTCGCGGTGCGCGCAGCCGTTCTGCAACAGGACAGGCTGCAGGCGCACGGCGAGCCTCGGAATCAGACAACCCGACTGGCCACCGCACGCTCCGAATCCGCCGCGGAACTGTTGTGCGCTGAACTCGGGTTCGACGGCCTGCCGGTCCGGCCGGATCGGGCTCGCGAGATCGTGGCCGGGTTCGTCGGGCCGCGGCCTCGCGATGCAGCCGACGCCCGAGCCATCCGCGACCAGCGGGACGAGGCGGTGCTGCGCCACGTTCCGGGCGGCGATGTCGATCTGCGCAGTCCGGGACAGGTCAAGGCGATGCTGTTGACCTTCGGCATCGACGTCCCGGACACCCGGTCCTGGCGGCTCGAGGTCTTTCGGGACGTCCACCCCGTGGTGCCCGCGCTGCTGCGGTGGCGCAAGGACGAGCGGTTCGCCACGACCTACGGCTACGAATGGCTCGACAGGCAGGTCGGCACGGACGGCCGGTTGCGCGGCAGCTGGACGGGCTGCGACGGCGGGGCTGGTCGGATGACCGCCTCAGCCGGTCTGCACAGCCTGCCGGGCGAGCTGCGTCCGGCGATCGCAGCGGACGAGGGCCACATCTTCGTGAGGGCGGATCTGGGCCAGATCGAACCGCGGGTGCTGGCCGCGGTGTCCGGTGACCGCGGTCTGTCACTGGCAACCCGCGACGACGATCTGTACGCCCCGGTCGCCGCCCGGCTCGGGGTGGACCGCCCGACAGCGAAGGTCGCGGTACTGGCCGCCATGTACGGCCAGACCTCCGGAGCTGCCGGTGAGGCGCTCAAAGGCATGGATGCTGCGTACCCGGTGGCGATGCGGTACCTGCGGGAGGCCAACGAGGCGGGCCGGGCGGGCCGGGCGGGCCGTTCGGTGCGTACCTACGGCGGTCGGCTGATCAGGATGTGGCCCACTCCGGACGGACTGGATGACGCCGCTGTGCGGGCCAGTACCGCGGCTCGGGGCCGCTTTGCGAGGAACGCGGTGGTTCAGGGCGCGGCGGCAGAGCTGTTCAAGGTGTGGGCGGTGATGGTTCGGGCGCGAAGCGCACCGATGGGCGGCCGGATCGTGATGTGCCTGCACGACGAACTCATCGTGCACGCTCCGGCCGAGCACGGGCCGCAGCTGGCAAAGGTCCTGCACGACTGTCTGCAACAGGCCGCGGGGACGTGGGCACCCGAAGCTCAGCCCGGCGTGCGGTTCGTGGCTGATGTCAGTGTGATCAGCACCTGGTCCGAGGCCAAAGGGTAGCCGCGTCCAGTCAGCCGGCAGTGACGCCGATCGTGTTGCGCTGGGGCATCCGTAGCAGCACGCTGGCGATGTGCTCTGCCAGGATCCGCGCCTGAGCCATCTCGTGTCCGCTCCAACGATGGTGGGTGCGGTGCCGGAACTCCAGCAGACCGAGCTGCTTGCCCGAAGACATCACCGGCGTGAGCAGCAGGCTGTCGATCCCTGTGGCGCTCATGATCGCGCGCTCGGCCAGGTCTGACCGCGGATCCTGCAGGTGCGCCTCGGTCATCATGCCGGTGTCCATCGCCGCCTTCGTGGCTGGATAGTCCGACAGCCGGTAGGGGTGGACGTCCAGCGGTGCGCCGGCGCAGCTGATCTCGTGCAATATCCCGCCGCCCGAGAGCGTCGAGAGTGCGATGACGTCGATGCCGAGGTTCGCCGAGGCCGCGGCCAGGGCTGCCTGCAGATCGGCCGGCTGCACGCTGGCTGCCAGCGCGGCGGTTGCGCTGCGGAAGCCGCTGGCCGAGTTCGGCGACGGCGCAGACAACTGCTTACGCATCAGTTCACCGCGCGCGATCCGGCAGGACTCCATGGCGTCGGGCAGCTCCCAGGCCAGGGTGGCGGTCGGCTCGCCGATGTACCAGCCCTGGGCATAGTCGACGTCCAGCTCGGCCAGGGCGGTCAGATCGTCCAGGGTCTCGACACCTTCACCGAGGACCCGGGCGCCGATCCGCCGGGAGAGACTGACCAGAGCCTCGATGACGGCGGCCTGTTCCACGCTGGTGCGGGCGCCGGTGACCAATCCGCGGTCCAATTTGACCAGGTCCGGACGGAGGGCCGTGAGCCGGAGCAACCCGGCGTAGCCGGTGCTGGCATCGTCGATCGCGATCAGCGCGCCACGTTCACGCAGGCCTTCCAGCGCCACCCGGAGTGCGGGAAGATCGCCGGCTGCCTGCTCGGTGATCTCGATGATCACACCCGTCAGGTCGCCCTGCAGCGCACTCTGGACGCTGTGGTGCGCCAGCGCGTCCGGGCTCACGTTCACCGTCAGGTAGATGTCGGAAGGCAACTCGAGCCGCTTCTTGCGCAGCGCGGCTCGCAGGCAGGCCGCCTCGAGCTCCGCTCCGCGGCCCGAGGCATGAGCGATGGCGAAGGTCTCTTCGACCGGGGTGTCGCAGTGCGAGGGGAAGCGCGCCAGCGCTTCGGCGGCGACCACGGTGCCGGTGGATACGTCCACAATGGGCTGGAGGGCCATCTCCACCGCACCGAACAGAGACGACGACCGTCGCGACGAGACCACACCATGCCGGCGCGGGGGACGTCTGAGATACATAGTCGACCTCTCGAAAACGACTCGTCAGACCCCCGACTGACTGTGGCCCCCAATGGGGGCTAACGCAGAATATACACAGGTGTTAGCCACGTAAGGAAGAGCTAGCCAACTTCCCGAAGATACTGCGGGAGTGTGTTATACGCGAGCCGAAACAATCGGCGGTCGTCGATTGCCTAGACTCAGCCCATGAGCACGCACCCCGAAGAGGTCGCCGAACCCGTCGCAGAGCAGGTCGAGCAGGCCGGCACGACCACCCACGACATACCGCTGCCGGCCGGTCTTGCCGCCGCCATCGCCGCCGACTGGGAGCCCGCGCCGGCGATGCCGCACCCGGCACGCGAGGGCACCGGAGCCACCACGTTCGCCGACAACCGCGCAGCGCTCTCGGCCCGGTTGCCCGGCCAGCTCGTCGTCCTCGGCGCCGGCCAGCTGAAGACCCGGGCCAACGACACGGAATACGCCTTTCGGGCGAGCTCCGCGTTCACCTGGCTCACCGGCGAGACGATCGAAGGTGCCGTCCTGGTGATGACACCAGTGGACGGCACACACCGCTCGACGGTGTACGTCCGCGAATATGCCGGCCCCGGGGAAGTCGGGTACTTCACCGATCGGCTGTACGGTGCGCTGTGGGTCGGTAACGTCCCGACCGTCGCCGACACGGCGGCCGCGCTCGGACTGACGGTGCGTCCACTCGCCGAACTGGCCGGTGACCTTCGCGCGGCGCCGGGTCACCCGATCAGCACCATTCTGGGACTGGACGCGTCGGTGGACGCCCTGCTGCCCGGAACCGCTGGATCAGCCGCCAACGACAAGCTGGCAGCGGTCATCGATGAGCTCCGGCTGATCAAGGACACCTGGGAGATCGGTCAACTGCAGGCTGCCTGCGATGCGACCGCCCGTGGTTTCGCCGACGTGGCGGCCGAGATCCCCGCCGTACTGGCTGCGGGTGGCAAGCGCGGCGAACGTTGGTTGGAAGGCACCTTCTGGCGCCGAGCCCGGATGGACGGCAACGAGGTCGGCTACACCTCGATCCTGGGAGCGGGCCAGCACGCGACGACCCTGCACTGGTGGCGTAACGACGGCGATCTGGCGCCGGGCCAGCTGCTGCTCGCCGACATGGGTGTCGAGGTGGATTCGCTCTATACCGCCGACATCACCCGCACCATGCCGGTGTCCGGCGAGTGGACCTCAGCGCAGCGTCAGCTGTACAGCGCGGTCCTCGAGGCGCAGGAAGCAGGCATCGCAGAGGTCAAGGCCGGAGCCGATTTTCTGGCGGCGCACCGCGCCTGCATGTGGGTGCTCGCAGATCATCTGCACAGTTGGGGAGTCCTGCCGGTCAGCGCCGAGGTCGCCTGCAACCCCGACGTGGAAGCACCGGGCGCCGGCCTGCACCGGCGTTACACGCTGCACGGAGTGAGCCACATGCTCGGCATCGACGTGCACGACTGCGCCGCGGCCAGGGACGAGACGTACCGGCTCGGCGCCCTGGACGCCGGCTACGTACTCACCGTCGAGCCTGGGCTCTACTTTCAGCCCAATGACCTGTCGGTGCCGGCCGAATGGCGTGGCATCGGGATCCGGATCGAGGACGACATCCTGGTCACCGATGGCGCGCCGGTCAACCTGTCCGCGGCACTCCCCCGCGACCCCGATGACCTGACCTCATGGATGCGTGAGTCGCAGGCGCATCCCGTCCGACCGTAACCGCGACACCGGAGTGGTCGACGAGGTCGCGCGGATCATCGAGCAGTGGTCTGTCGAACGAGCCGAACTGGACGTCTCCCCGATGGGAGTCTTCGGCAGGATCGCGAAGGTTCATCGTGCCCAGATCGAGGCCAGCGAGGCCGCCCACCGCGAGCTGGGCATCTCGCAGGCCGATTTCGATGTGCTCGCCACCCTGCGGCGGTCCGGAGCACCCTGTCGGCTGACGCCCTCCGAACTGACCGCGCAGATGATGATCTCCTCCGGCGGCGTGACCCAGCGAGTCGACCGGCTGGCTCGGGTGGGTCTGGTCCGACGGGAGCCGCACCCACGGGACCGACGCTCGACGCCGGTAACCCTGACCGAAGCCGGTCGAAAGCTCATCGATCAGGCCCTGCCACTGCATCTGGCCGCGGAAGAAGCACTGCTCACCGGGTTGAGCCCCAGCGAACGTGATCAGCTGGCGCAGCTGCTCAGCCGACTACTGACCGGGCTGCCCACACCCGGCGGCGCGACACCGACCGAGTGAGCGAAACCGGATCGACCCCACCGCCGAACTCGGGGACACTGCAGGGGTGCCTGCCGCCGAACCGACGAGTGCCACCGGTGACCTCGTCGTCCCGGCCGGCCCTGGCCTGCCCGCCGGGCTGACCATTCCCGCCGCCGAACTCGTCGAGCGGTTCTCCAGGTCATCGGGACCCGGGGGCCAGTCGGTCAACACCACCGACAGCAGGGTCGAGTTGCGTTGGGACATCGGCCGCTCCGTGGCGCTGGACGAGCTGCAGAGGTCGCGAGCCCTGCGTTTCATGACCGGCCGGACCATCGACGGAGTGTTGAGCATCGCCGCGTCGCAGCACCGCTCCCAGCTGCAGAACCGGATGGCGGCGCGCGCCCGTCTGGTGGCCTACCTGCAACAGGCCCTGGCACCCGAACCACCGACCCGCCGACCTACGCGCCCGTCCCGGCGGGCCACCCAGCGACGGGTGGACACCAAGGTGCAGCGCGGCGCCGTGAAGGCGGGCCGACGCCGGGTGCGCGATGTGGACTGAGGCGACCGGTGCCTGATCCGAGCGCTACCGATCCGGCCAGGAAGAACCGACCGGTCAGCGGCGCTCGGCCGGCGGGGGCGCGTCCAGATCGACGTGGGCGTCCCGAGCAAGATCGACCGAGAGCGATGGCGGAACCGAGTCACCGATGGCCGAGTCCGAGCTCGCCGGATCGGTCAGGACGGAATCGCGCTGCGGGGCTGCCGCGGCGCCGAAGGCAGCGCCATCACCGAAGTCCGGGCTTTCCCCGAAAGAGGTGGGCACCCGCTTGATGTGGCGATTGAGCGACTTCCACAGGAAGTACACCGCGATGCACAGCACGATGACCACGAACAGGCCGATCGGGCTTCCGCGGTCCTTGTCGTCCTCGGCCAGGATCACCTGGGCCGCCAGCAGCGTGTTGCTCATTCCGACTTCGCCTTCTCTCTGATGCCGGCGAACAGGTCGTCCTCGGGCAGTTCGGTGTCGACCAGGGACCGGGCAAGTTCGAACTGCTCCCACGGGAACACCCTGCGTTGGACGTCCAGCGGCACCTTGAAGAACCAGCCTTCCGGATCCACCTGGGTAGCGTGTGCCAGCAGGGCAGCGTCGCGCCGCTCGAACTGGTCGGCGCAGTAGATCTTGGTGGTGACGTTGGGGGTGCGGCGGTCCTTGGACCGTTCCTCCCAGTTGTCGAGCCACTCCGCATAGGGCGACTCCATGCCCAGCTCGTTCATCGCGTCGTGAAAAGCCTCGACGCGCTCGCGGGTGAAGGTGACGTCGTAGTAGAGCTTGGACGGCTGCCACGGTTCGCCCGCGTCCGGGAAGGCCTCGGGGTCGCCGGCCGCCTCGAACGCCGCCACCGACACCCGGTGACACATGATGTGATCGGGGTGCGGGTAGCCGCCGTTCTCGTCGTAGGTCGTGATGACATGCGGCCGGAACTGTCGCACCAGCTTCACCAGCTGCTCGGCAGCGACCTCGACCGGCACCAGACCGAAGGAGCCCTCGGGCAGCGGAGGCAGCGGGTCACCTTCGGGCAACCCGGAATCCACGAAGCCCAGCCAGGTGTGTTGCACCCCGAGGATCGCCTGCGCCCGGGCCATCTCCGAGCGCCGGATCTCAGCGATGTTGTCCTCGATCTCGGGACGATCCTTCAGCGCCGGATTGAGGATGTCGCCCCGTTCGCCACCGGTACAACTGACCACCAGCACCTCGGCGCCCTCGTCGATGTAGCGGGCCATCGTGGCCGCGCCCTTGCTCGACTCGTCATCGGGGTGGGCATGCACGCACATCAACCGCAGGGGACCGGCCGCGGCAGCGTCGTGATCGCTGGAGGAGAGGGACACGCATCTCATTGTCCCCGATCCTCCGCGGCGTGTGCACCCAGGCCAGGCAGGTCGCCCCGGTCGCCGGAATTTCGCGGAACCAGACCCGGCGGTGTTACGTTCTAGTGCTTCAGGCAGCCGCCTGAAAATCGACCGTCCAGACTTCGACTCGACGTTCCACCCGCCGTCAACGGGGCGCCGATCCACTCGCAGCACCGGGAGTACATCCGTGACCAGCACCGACGCCGCCGTCAACTGGCTGACCCAGGACGCCTTCGACCGCCTGTCGAGGGAACTGGACGAGCTCATCGCCAACCGTCCGGCCATGGCCCAGGAGATCAACGACCGGCGCGAAGAGGGCGATCTCAAGGAGAACGGCGGATACCACGCAGCGCGCGAGGAGCAGGGCAAGCAGGAAGGCCGGATCCTGCAGCTGCAGCAGCTGCTGCGGACCGCCCAGGTGGGCGAAGCGCCGAGCACCGGCGGTAAGGCCGGACCGGGCATGGTCGTCACCGTCCGGTTCGACGGTGACGACGCCGACGAGACCTTCCTCATCGGCTCCCGCGAAGAGTCCGAGACCACCGACCTTCAGGTCTACTCGTCCGCTTCACCCCTCGGCCTCGCGCTGACCGGCGCGAAGAAGGGCCAGACGGTCTCCTACGAGACCCCGAACGGCAAGACCCTGAAGGTCACCTTGAAGGACGCGGTGCCCTTCTCGGGCTGAGCGCGGCTGACGAACCCCGGCCAGCAAACCCGCCGGCTATTCCGGTGTTCGCGCTGAGCGATACCGGGATCACAGTTCGCTCGGGCGATAGCCGATTCCAGCGCCGCGACGTAGCGTCGAGCGGGTGAATGATGCAGCAACTTCAGCGCCCACTCCCACGACCCTGGGCGAACTTCGCCGATCGGGTCACGTGCACCGTGGCGTCAAGGCC
>JBBQFE010000121.1:0-7907 GCA_038321605.1 Mycobacteriales bacterium
GGACAGTCCTCGTCAATCTTGGGTCCTACGGGGGTGCCTACCTCCCGGCGGAGCGGGCCGTCATCGGGCGTTCGCTGCAGCAGGCATTGGTCGACGGCGAACTAATTCCGGCGGACGCGCTCGTCGCGCCGTCGGCTGGCGTCGTGGTCACCGTCCCGGTTCGACCGGATTACGCGCCGCGGATCAGCGTGGGCGAACGTGTGACGCTATGGCTCAGCACCAAGTCGTGCCGAGGCGTCGTGCTGCTCAGCGGTGCGCCGGTGCAGGACGTTCGGTCCGCGAGCTACTCCGCGCTCGGCAGCACTGCGACGACGGGTCTGCTGGTGAACCTGACCGCGGCCGATGCCACACGGGTCATGGGCGCCCTGGACATCGACGGCGCAATCATCCGTGCCGGCGTGCTGGCCAATGGTGAGCTCCCTGCGCCGGCTGCAGGCGACATCGGCACCTGCGCGGGTGCTGGCGGATGACGCTCGCGGTAGTTACCGCCGCGGACGGCGCGAGCTGGGAGTCGAGCCTGATCGAGCAGCTTGGCTCGGGCGCCTACGGTGTGCAGGTTGTGCGGCGATGTGTGGACGTCGTCGACCTGATGGCGGTGTGTGCAACCGGCCAGGCGCTCGTGGCATTGGTGGATGCGGACCTACGCCGATTCGATGTGGATGTCATCGAGCGGCTGACGGTTGCGGGCGTGGCCGTTGTCGCCGTCGTCGGCGGCGCGGAGGACGGGCGGGACTCCGGCCCCGGGTCTCAACGTGACAGGCTGCGAGCGCTGGGAGTCTCCTATGTCGTACCCGGGGACGCCGGGCCTGAGGTGATGGTCTCGGTACTGAGCGCCGCGGTGACAAGTCTGCGCGACGAGGCCCCGAGCAGAGGCTACGGCGATCCGAGTTCGGCCACCGGTGAGCTGACCGCACCGGATTCATCGGCGGCCGACGTTGAGGAACCCCCCGGTGAGGCCGGCTTGGAAGAAGTTCGAGGCTCGGTGATCGTGGTCTGGGGTCCGACCGGAGCGCCTGGAAGAACCACTGTTGCCGTCGGGCTGTCCGATGAGCTCGCGCGGCTCGAGGTACGCACGACACTGATCGATCTCGACGTCTACGGAGGTGTGCTCGCTTCCGTCCTGGGGCTGCTCGATGAATCACCGGGGATCGCCGCGGCGTGCCGACAAGCTCAGTCTCGTGGGCTTGACGCCCAGGCGCTGACTGCCCTTTGTTGGCAGGTTCGTCGGAATCTGCGGGTGCTGACCGGAATCGCACGGGCCGATCGTTGGCCGGAGCTGAAAGCCTCGGCGGTGCAAACCGTGCTGGAGGTGTCTCGATCCCAGGCCGAGTTCACCGTCCTGGACGTGGCCTTCGGTCTGGAGACCGACGAGGAGCTCAGCTTCGACACGGCGGCGCCCCGTCGCAACGGCGCGACGCTGGCTGCCCTGGATCAGGCAGACCTGATCCTCGCTGTGGCCTCGGCCGACCCGATCGGCATCCAGCGACTCATCAGAGGCCTGGATGAGTTGCGCAGCGCGGACGTCTCGGGCCCGGTATGGATCGTCCTCAACCGGGTCCGTTCCGGCGTGGTGCCCGGTGAGCCGTCCGTGGAGCTCGACGCGGCGCTGCAGCGGTTCGCGGGGCAGACTTCGGCCGCATTGCTGCCCTACGATCGTCCAGGCGTGGATGCCGCGACCGCCGTGGGCAAGACGTTGGCTGAAATTGTGCCCAACAGCCCGCTTCGCCGAGCCCTGGTCGAGTTGGCCAGTTCGATCTGCGGAGTCTCACCCCCGGCTCGTGGCCGTCGCCGGGTTTCGCGTCGAACACCCGGGCATGCGCGTTGACTATTCGGACGCCCGCCACAGGCGATCGCTCCTGAGGAGCGGCGGAATCTGTTGGTCGACGCGCAACGGAATCGTAGGCGTGACACGATCAGAGGATGGCAGATCGTCTCAGCCCGTTGGATGTGTCCTTTCTCTACCTTGAAGGTCGGGCCACCCCTATGCATGTCGGGGGCCTGGCTATCTTCGCGATGCCTAAAGCAGGCTTCGACTACGACACCCTCGCTTCGCTGATCGAGAAGCGCATCTCGCTGGTGCCGCGGTACCGGCAGAAGATCAAATGGGTCCCCGGGCATCTGGCGTCCCCGGTGTGGGTGGACGACGCCGAGTTCGACCTGAGCTACCACGTGCGTCGGTCGGCCCTTCCCCGGCCGGGCTCGGACGACCAGCTGCGTGAGCTGGTCGCCAGGGTGCAGTCGCGTCCGTTGGACCGCAACCGCCCGCTGTGGGAGATGTATCTGGTCGAGGGTCTGGCGTCCAACCGGTTCGCGATCATCACCAAGACCCACCATGCGATGGTGGACGGCATCAGCGCGATCGACATCAGCCAGGTCATCCTCGATTCGACTCCGGTACCGCGCGAGATCCCGGACGACCTGTGGATGCCGCGACCGGAGCCGGGCGCAGCGAGCCTCGTGGTGGACGCTGTCTCCGAGCTGGTTAAGCGCCCTACGGCAGTGGTCGACACGATGCGGATCGGTCTCGCGGACATGCGCAATGTCACGGCCTCGGTTGCCGGGGCGGTGACGGGACTGTTGGCGGCGGCGCGAATTGCCGCGCGGCCAGCGCCGGTGTCCCCGCTGAATGCGCCGATCGGCTCCCAACGCCGCTTTGCCATCGCCCGAACCGACCTCGACGACTACAAGAAGGTCCGCAAGCAGGTTGACTCCACCGTCAACGATGTCGTGCTGGCGACCGTCGCCGGTGCGATTCGGGGTTGGCTGTTGTCCCGTGGCGAGTCGGTCACGCCGGCGAGCGTCGTCCGTGCAATGGTTCCGGTCAGCGTCCGGGGTGACAGCGAATCGGGTCAGTTGGGCAATCGGGTGTCGTCCTACCTGGTCGATCTGCCGGTGGGTGAACCGAATCCGGTCGTTCGTCTGTCTCAGGTCAGCTACGCGATGAAGGCCCACAAGGAGTCCGGTCAATCCGTCGGAGCTGATGCCCTGGTCGCACTCTCCGGGTTTGCGCCTCCTACGCTGCATGCCATGGGCGCCCGCGCGGCGAGCAGCTTCACCCGACGACTCTTCAACGTCGTTGTCACCAACGTTCCCGGACCTCAGTTCCCGCTGTATGCGGCGGGTGCCCGGATGCTCGAGATGTATCCGGTGGTGCCGCTGGCCACCGGGCAAGCCCTCTCGATCGGGCTCACCTCCTACGACGGTGGGGTGTACTTCGGCCTGAACGCCGACCGAGACGCCATGTACGACGCCGATGTGCTGGCCTCGCTGATCGAGGAATCCCTGGCCGAATTGGTGGAGGCGACAGACGGGACCCGCAAGCGCCGGCGGTGACCTCGGGTGAACGACCCGCCGGCCGTTGACCCATGTGATGGGCCGAGCAACCGCGAATCGCGGGCAACGTTGAATAGAGTGGTATTCAACGGAAGGGTTGATCCTCATGGCAGGGCGCGCATTGCAGCGGGCGACCACGCCGCGTCGAGCATTTGTCTTCGGCGGCGGCGGGGTGCTGGGCTTCGCCTGGATCGTGGGTGCCCTCACGGCGATTCAGCACGAGTTGGCTATCGAACCGGGCCCCGAGGATCTGGTGGTGGGTACCTCGGCCGGCGCGGTGATAGCAGGTCTGCTGGGCTGCGGCGCGGACGTCGACAGCATTCGTCGGCATCAGCTAGGGATGCCGTTGCCGGAGGACCCGCCGATCGGTTGGAATTACGACACCGATTCCGGGGGCGCGTTGCCGCCCCGCCCGGGTTTGCGTCCCGGCTCGCCGCGACTGCTCTGGGGAGGACTACGCCGCCGCTCCACAGTCTCTCCGGTCGTGGCGCTGTCTGGGCTGCTGCCCAGGGGCCGGGGCAACCTGCAACCGATTCATCGCATGATCGACACCGTCGTTGCCGAATCGATTGCCGATCAGCGCTGGCCCACCCGGGCAACCTGGATCGTCGCCACCGATTATTCGACGGGCCGTCGAGTGGTCTTCGGCAAGTCAGGCGAGCCGGAGGCGGGATTGGCGGACGCCGTTTGCGCGTCGTGCTCGATTCCGGCCTGGTACGCCCCGGTCCAGATCGGTGAGCGGGCCTACATCGACGGCGGGACCGCGTCGAACGCCTCGGTGGACCTCATCGAGGCAGCGGACGTCGACGAGGTGTACGTGCTGGCGCCGATGGCAGCGATTGTCCCGGACAGTCCCAGATCGCCGGTGGCGATGGTCGAGCGCCGGGTGCGGCGCGCCATCACCCGCGGGATCGTGCAGGATGTGGAGCGCCTACGGGCTGCGGGCGTACGGGTCACCTTGCTCACGCCCGGATCTGACGACCTCGAAGTGATGGGAGCCAACCTGATGAATCCTCGGCGCCGCACCGCCGTGCTGCATACGGCGATGCGCACGGCAGCAGTCGAGATCCGCTCGCAGCGACGCGGGCAGGGCGACACTCCCGAACGTGGCACCGCATGAGGGTGTACATCCCGGCCACGTCCGTTCTGCTCGCGGCATTGCTGGAAACCAGTGTGCTCGGGCCGGTTCCGATCACCGCTTTCGCCGTCACCCCCGCGCTGCGGGAGTGGTACCTCGACGACGATGTGGAGGAGTTGGAGTTCGCCGCGAGTATGGAGGCTGCGCGCGCGTCGCTCAGGCTGATCTCCAATGACCCCGCTGCCGCCAAGAGGCGAGTCGTGGTCGCTGCTGATGTCAACGACGCGGACCTGAGCGTCCGGGACGACCTGGACCGAGGAGTGGTACGCGTGGAGGTCCAGATTCCGCTCAGCGCGTGCGCCTCTGTGCACATCGACGACGCCGACGCCGAGACAGCTGTCGCGGCGGCCGCTCGGCAGGTCGACGCAGCTGATCTGGGTGACCCGGCCGCGGAGGAAATCGTCGACGACACCGAAGGGTTTGACCTGTGCTGGTACGCGACCCAGGAACTCGATGGTCTTGTCGCCGAGCTCGCCGAGGTTACCGGCTGACGTTCTCGGGCGCGAGCACCTGTACCGGGACTCCGCCGGGCGCCGTAGTCCGGGTCTCGTCGGTCACCAGGATGCCTCTTCCCGGGATCGGCTCAGGCCGGCGCAGACCGACGCTGATTCCCAGCAGATCACCGTCGGTTGCCATCGGTTGCAGCAGCAGACCCGTTCTGATCCTGCGAAGTTGAACCGCCAACTGCCTGAAGTTCACCAGCAGGTCCGAGGATCTCGCGGTGACCAGGACGGGTACCCGCGAGGTCGCCAGCAGCGCGGTAACTCCGTCGGCGAGGTGGGAATCAACCAGTTCATCGGCGTCATCGATGATCACCAGATCTCCTTCGAACCTCTCCACCACGCTCTGGGAACCGCGCTCGTGCGCTGAGGCGATGGAATCCAGTACGGGCAGGCCGCTGGCCAGCGCCCAGGCCGCCAGCGGGGACCGGCCGGGGCAGATGTTGAGCAACCTGCCGCCGTGCCGAAGGACCTGCCGGCCGAGCGTCACGGCGGTGGCGCTCCGGCCGCTGCGCGCAGGGCCGACGACGAGGAAACGGCTGTGTAGCGCGAGCAGCTGGAGCACGACAGGTCCAGCGTCGTCACCGCCGGCACCGAGCAGGACCCGGCGATCGGAGGTAGTCCGGTCGAGATGTCCCACCCGCGCTGCGTGAGGTGAGGGGCGTTCGGTGGTGGCTAGATCCTCGGCTGTCACTGAGCGTGGAAGCGCACGGACCGCGATGGGGCGAGAACGCTTCGGTGCAGCCGTCACAGCAGCGACTCTGCGAATCGCCGACCATTGTCCAGCCACGCTGAAATCGGCATCAAGCAGACTCAGCTGAACCTCCAAGGCGTCACTGACCGATACGCCCCGACCGGGCACGAACGAGATGGGCAGGTCGGTGTCCCGCAGACCGACCAGGCCGGCATCGGTGCGATCGGAGGGCTCGAGTAGAAATTTCCGTTGCAGGGTCGGCGCGACCCGCACGCTGAGCAGCGAGCGGTCTCCGGTCACCAGGATGGTGAAGCCGGCCGGTCCGCTCTCGCGAAGGAGCCGCAAGGTGGTCTCCACCGACCTGAGGGAGTCATGCTCCTCACTCGCGGCGGTCAGCCCTTCCCAACCGTCGATTGCGAGCACGATCCAGGGCAGATGCCGTCCGGTCGCCCTGGCTTCGGCTGCGGTGCTCACTCCGAGTTCGGCGCAGAGCTGATGGCGCCGGTCGAGCTCCTGCGCGAGCCTCTGGATGAGTGTGGCGACAGCAGCTGGCTCGTTCCGGGTGAGCAGGCTTCCGCAATGCGGTAGTTGGTCGAGCGGTCGCAACGAGCCATTGGCGCAATCGAGTACGTAGCAGTGCAGATCCTCAGGGCTCAGCTGTTGGGACGCCAGGCCGAGGAACGTCCGTACGAAGCTCGTTCGCCCGCTGCGTGGGCCGCCGATGAGCCCGATCGAGCCCCCCGCCGACAGGTCGTGCTGAAGGATCTGGCGCCGCTGATTATCTGGGTCGTCAGCGATTCCGAAGCGCACCAGGTCCGGTGCGTCGCAGGCATCGAGGCTGGTACCCGGCGCGAGATGCAGCGGTGGTAGCGGCTCGAGCCACGGCTGTTTTGGGACCGCGCGGCCCAGCGCATGAACCGCCCCCCAGGTGACGTCGCGCAACAGCGCCATGTCGTCTGAGGTGACCTCGCCGGCACTGCTCGGGCAGCGCTCGTGCCACCGGTCGAGAGTTGTGACGGTGGGGGTCGAGGAGGCTTGGACGGCAAGACCTGTCCTGGCCGTCTGCACCTGCACCAGCCCGTCGGCCGTGCGCGCGTACGCACGGCCAGGGGTCGATTTCGAGATGGCGGCAGCAGCCTCGGTTCCGATGACATCTGTTGAATCGCCCGGATCGGTTACCCGCAGCGCGATCCTGAGCGCCATGTTCGCCTTGATCTCAGGGGACACCACTCCACTCGGATGTTGGGTCGCCAGCACCAGGTGAACTCCCAACGACCGTCCTCGTTGCGCGATACCGACGAGACCCGACACGAAATCAGGCAGTTCCTCGGCCATCGCGGCGAACTCATCGACCACCAGCACCAATCGCGGGAGCGGGTCGTCGAGGCCCTGTGTCCGGTCGACGTACTGCTGGATGTCGGCAACCCCGGCCGCACCGAGCACGGCCTCCCGTCGACGCAGTTCTGCCTCGAGCGACGTCAGCGCGCGTCGGGTCAGATGACTGTCCAGGTCGGTGACCAGGCCGAGACAGTGCGGCAGTTCCGCGCACTCGGCAAACGCAGCGCCGCCCTTGTAGTCGATGAGTACGAAGCTCAGCGCCGTGGGCGCGTTGGCGACCGCCAGACCGGCGACGAGAGTGCGCAGCAGCTCCGACTTTCCCGATCCGGTACTGCCGGCGATGAGCACGTGGGGACCGTCGCGCCGAAGGTCGATCTCGACCGTGCCGGCAGTTGACCGCCCGACGGGCGTACGCGGTCCGATACCCATCGACCAGTGCTGCACGACTGCGGAGGCGGAAAGGGCCGGCAGTGCCAGCAGTTCGATGAGCCGAAGTTCGCCGTCGAGTGCTGCAACGGAGTCATGATCGGCGTCGCGCAGGGGCGCCAACGCTCGGCACAGGTCCTCAGCCCATTTCGTCGACACGCGGTCGGCGACTATTCCTGAAGCGGACGGAGAGGTGCTCGAGACCAGGTCGATCTCGGTACCCGCCTCTCCGGCGACGGCGGCGATCGTCCGACATTCAGGGGGAAGCATCCGGCGTTCCGCTTCGATGCAGAGTGCAGTGATCCCAACCGATGGTCCGTGCTGGAGCACTGTGTGCAGGCCTGGCAGCCCAGCCAGGTGGTGTGCAGGGTCGATCAGCAGAACCGTCCAGCGGCCCGTCCAGTCGGGTGACGCTGCCGCGAACTGTGATCGTCGTGCTTCGACCTGGTCGGCCAGGTAGGCAAGTAGCTTCCTGTTC
>JBBQFE010000122.1:0-7901 GCA_038321605.1 Mycobacteriales bacterium
ACCAGGGCCAAGCGTGCATCGCCGCGAGCCGGCTGATCATTCACGAGTCGATCAAGGACGAGTTCATGGATCAGCTGGTCGCCCTCGCCCGTTCGATCAGGCTTGGCGATCCCAAGCAGAAGTCGACCGAAATGGGCCCGCTCACGTCCGCACTGCATCGCGACCGGGTGCTGTCCTACCTCGAACTCGCCGGCGACAGCGGCGGCACCGTCATCACCGGTGGCGGGGCCCCGGACGTGCCAGAGCTTTCCACCGGGTACTACATCGAGCCGACGATCGTCGAGGCGCAGCCCGGAGCCCGGGTTGCCCAGGAGGAGGTGTTCGGTCCGTTCATGGTCGTGCACACGTTCACCTCCGACGACGAAGCCCTGGCTATCGCGAACGGCGTCGCCTACGGGCTCGGCGGAGGCCTGTGGACGCAGAACCTGTCCCGGGCTCACCGGGTCGCACGCGATCTGAGAGCCGGCATGGTGTGGGTCAACGCCTACAAGCGCGTCAACCCCGGTTCGCCCTTCGGGGGAGTCGGTTCCTCGGGCTACGGCCGCGAAATGGGCTTCGAGGCGATGCGCGAGTACTCCGAGCCGAAAGCTACCTGGATCAACGTCGACGCCCAGCTGCCGGCCTACTACCCACGCGGCTGAGCCTCGGCGGGCCGGGACCGGCCGTCGTGGTCAGTGCAGCAGCGGCACATCCAGCCGGCCTGCGACTGCGGAGAGCGACACGCCGAAGGTTTCGACCACCCGCACACCGTCGGACGAGATCGCGAACACCGCGTACTCGGTGTACACCCGAGTGACGCACGCAAGGCCCGTCAGCGGATAGGTGCAGGCCGGCAGCAACTTCGGTGTCCCGTCCTTCGTGAACAGGTTCATGATGACGTAGACGTCCTTGGCTCCTGTAGCGAGATCCATCGCACCGCCGACGGCAGGGATCGCCAGTGGATCACCGGTATGCCAGTTGGCAAGATCACCAGTTGCCGAAACCTGAAACGCGCCGAGGACGCAGATGTCGAGGTGCCCACCGCGCATGATGGCAAAGCTGTCGGCCTGGTGAAAGTAGCTCGCCCCGAGGTTCTCGGTCACCGGGATCTTGCCGGCGTTGATGAGGTCGGGGTCGATGGCGTCGCCGAATGCGGAGGGACCCATGCCGAGCATTCCGTTCTCGGTGTGCAGGGTGATCCCGGCCGCTGGATCCAGATGGTCAGCGACGGCCGTCGGCTGCCCGATACCCAGGTTTACATAGCTTCCCGGCGGGATGTCGCGTGCCACCCGGGCCGGGATCTCGGCCCGCGAGAGGGCCGCTCGGTCCAGGTTCTCAATGACAGTCATGGTCGGACCTCTGCAGGTTGCGCCACAGTCACCAGGCGGTCGACATAGATGCCCGGGGTGACGATCGCTTCTGGATCGAGGGCGCCGGCCTCGACGACCTCGCAGACCTGCACGATCGTGGTCGACGCTGCAGTCGCCATGACCGGCCCGAAGTTTCGGGCAGTCTTCCTGTACACCAGGTTTCCCGCCGTGTCCGCGCGGTGAGCCTTGATCAGCGCAACATCGCCCTTCAGTGGGTACTCGATCACGTACTGCCGACCGTCGATCATGCGGGTCTCGCGACCCTCCGCCAGTGGGGTGCCGACGCCGGTGGCGCAGTAGAAGGCCCCGATGCCGGCGCCGGCCGCCCGCAGTCGTTCGGCGAGCGTGCCCTGCGGCACCAGTTCGAGCTCGATTCGCCCGGACCGATACAACGCGTCGAAGACCCAGGAGTCGGATTGGCGGGGAAACGAGCAGATGATCCGCCGAACCCGCCCGGCGTTGAGCAGCGCCGCCAGTCCGGCATCTCCGTTGCCGGCATTGTTGTTCACCACGGTCAGCTCGGTGGCCCCCTGACGCAGCAATGCCTCGATGAGCGCTACCGGTTCGCCGGCTCGGCCGAATCCGCCGATCAGCACGGTGGAGCCGTCAGTGACCCCTGCCAACGCCGCTTCCGCCGTGTCGACCATTCGGGAATTCCTCACGCTGCGGCGACATTTTCGAGAACGACGGCGAGACCCTGTCCGACACCGATGCAGATCGCCGCAACTCCCCAGCGTTCCCCTCTGCTGCGCAGCGACTCGGCCAGCGTGCCGAGGAGCCGTGCGCCGGACGCACCCAACGGGTGGCCGATCGCGATCGCGCCTCCGTAGGGGTTGACGATTGCGGGGTCCACCTTCCAGGCATCGAGGCAGACCAGCGACTGAACCGCGAAGGCCTCGTTGAGTTCGACCGCGCCTACCGCGTCCCAGCCGATGCCGGCACGGGAAAGTGCACGGTTGGCAGCCTCGACCGGCGCGTAGCCGAAGTCCTGGGGGTCGAGGGCGAAGGCGCCACGACCGGCAATGCGCGCGAGTGGCTCGCGACCGATCCTCGCGGCCGCATCCTCGGACCCGAGCAGGACGGCTGCCGCGCCGTCGTTGAGTGGTGAGGCGTTGCCAGCGGTGATCCTGCCGTCGGGCCGGAACGACGGAGTCAGCCGAGCCAGCTGCGCGGTGGTGCTTCCGGCGCGGATGCTCTCGTCCCGCGTGAGGGCAACGTCGTGGACAGGCATGACGAGGTTGTCATAGAAACCCCCGTCCCAGGCGGCCAAAGCCAGTTGATGAGAGCGAGCGGCGAATTCGTCCTGACGCTCGCGCGAGACGTTGAACTTGTCGCCGAGCAGTTCGTTGGCCTCTCCCAGGCTCACCGTCCATTGCGCCGGCATGCGTTGATTGACCAGCCGCCAACCGAGGGTGGTGGACACCATGGGGGAGTCGCCGACAGGAAAGCGTCGGGAGGGTTTGGGCACCACCCACGGAGCCCGGGTCATCGACTCGACGCCGCCGGCGATCACCACCGACGCGTCACCGGTTTCGATCTGGCGGGAGGCACCCATCGCGGCATCAAGGCTCGACCCACACAGCCGATTGACCGTGGAGCCCGGTACCGAGGTCGGCAGCCCGGCCAGGAGAAGTGCCATCCGTCCGACGTTGCGGTTGTCCTCGCCGGCACCGTTGGCCAGACCGAAGAGCACCTCGTCGATTGCGGACTCGTCCAACCGCGGTGAACGGTCGACCAGGCCGCGGATGACGGTTGCCCCGAGATCGTCGGGTCGGATTTCGGCGAGGGCCCCGGCGAAGCGACCGAACGGGGTTCGTACCGCGTCGTAGATGTAGGCAGCGTGCACCGGGTCGTCCTCCTTGACAGTTCCGGCCTCAGCCGCTGAGTGTCTGCTTGGTCATGGCGGTGTCGTAGTCCAGCATCGCCTGCGGTGTCGCGAGCGTCGTCTGAAGGGCGCGCATCAGCGCGTGCGCCGATGTCACGTCGAGTTCAACGGCAATCCGAGCACCAACGCCCTGGGCGGGGTCGACGAAGTCGATGAGCAGCGCGTGTTCGTAGGGCGCGATCGCGGGGTGATCGTAGGAGATGTTGGCATTCGAGACGTGGATCCAGTCGGATACTCCGCGTCCCTGCCCCGCGATCTCAATCTGCTCGCTGGTCCATGTGCACATTGTTGCTCCTCAGTAGAGCTTGTCCTGGAAGAAGACGCGGATGCGTTTCCAACCATCGACGGACTGTTCCTGCCGGTAGCTCGGCTTGTCGGTGACGAAGAACGCGTGCCCGGCATCGTCGTAGCGGTGAAAGGTGTGTTCCTTGTCCAGGACGGTAAGAACCTTGTCGAGCCGGTCGACCTGCTCGACGCTGGGATTCAGATCATCGTTACCGAAAATTCCCAGCAGCGGCACTGTCATGTCCTTGACCCGGTGGATCACTCCGGAGGCGCGGCGCCCTTCGGGGTCATAGGGGTCGACTTCGGGAAAGATACTGCCGCCCCAGCAGTTGACGGCGGCGTCGAGAGTGGGAACGTCGCAGGCTGCCAGCAATGCCTGACGGCCGCCGGAACAGAAGCCGATCACTCCGACCTTGCCGTTGGAGTTCGTCAGGGTGCGCAGATAGGCAGCGGCGCCCGCGACGTCGCCCATCACCTGATCGTTCGGCATGGCCTTATCCAGCCCCTCGACCCGCGCCGCGGCGGCGACGTCGGCCCAGTCACCCGGGCCGCGGCGGTGATAGAGGTGCGGCACCACGGTCGTGTAGCCGGCGAAGGCCAGGTTGCGAGCGACTTCCCTGCACCACGGATCCAGACCGGGGGCGTGATGAATCACCACCACGCCAGGGGTCGGCTCCGCGATGATCGGCCGCGCCAGATAGCCCTCGATGAGGTCACCGCCGTGGCCGCCGAACCGGACGGTCTCGACGAGCATGCCGTCCTTCAACTACTGCCTCCCGCGTGGAGTCACGAGGCGCTCGAGGCCATCATCTCGTCGAGCACTCCGAGCAGTTCTTCTTCGGAGCGGCTCAGGTCTACCGGCTCGCTGAATGGCTGCGGCCAGTTGATGCCGGTGTGCCAGTACACCTCGACCCGGTTGTCCTCCGGGTCGCGGAAGTAGCAGCCGAAGGCATTGCCGTGGTTACTGATGTGGTCGATGGAGTAACCCCGTTCCACGATCTGGGCATAGAACGTGCGCAGATCGGCGAGGGAATCGACCACGAAGGAAAGCTGCTGCGGGTCAGTGTGGCGATCGGCGCTGCGGGCAAGCAGGAGCTCGTGGTGCTCCTCGTCAGGTCGGGTGCTGAGGAAGATCCGGCGTTCATCGCGATCGGTGATCGTCATGCCCAGGAAACCTGAGTAGAACTCGGCCATCTTCTCCACGTCGGTCACGAATAGGCCTACGTGGCCAAGTCGAGTGACTTTCGGCATTATGAACTCCTCTGGTGGTGGGTGGTGGTGTGCTGTGGTCCGACGGTGTGCCCAACGGTCACCCGTCCGCGCTCGGTGCCCAACTTGACCAACCGCTGATGACAGCGACGAGGTGATCGGAGTCCGCTGGAAGATCGTCGCCTCGCCAGGCGACGTGGTGATCCGAGCGGATGATCGTCAGCCTCGCCTGGAACAGCTCGCGCAGTTCCTCCCGATCGACCGGTTCGGCGGTCAGCACGTCGACCGGGACGCCCCGCTCTTCGGCTGCACGCAGCAGAGGCTCAACGTCAAGGTCGTCCAGGGCCAGCAGAGTGAAGCCGTTGCCGAGGTGGTCATACAGCGATGAGCCGTCGTTCAACCAGAGGTGCGGTGCACGGTTGCCTGGTATCGCGGCGGGGATGTAGTCCTCGAAGGTAGCGGCCGGCGAATCAAAACTGTCCCTGACGATGATGGGGGACGAGGTGTAGCGGTACCCGAGTTGACCACCCATTCGCTTGAACTGGCGGGCCTTCTGCACCGTGATGTCCGCTGCGACCTTCGCGCGGATCGACGCGCCGAAGTCGCCTGGGTCCTCGATGCCGTCCAACACGAGTTCACGGGCGCCGACGGCCTGATTCCGCTCGCAGCCATCGAGGATGAACCGGGCCGCCTCACCGCGTTCGATGCTGTAGCTGGGGAGGATCATCGGGCCCCCCCAGCCCTGGACGACCGCGGCGAGCTTCCACCCGAGGTCAGCCGCGTCCCCGATGCCGATGTTCATACCGAACCCGCCCATCGGTGAGACCAGATGCGCGGAGTCACCGGCGAGCAGGATCCGGCCAAAGTCGAAACGCGGGGCCTGCACCGAATGGGTGATGAAGGTGCCGCCCTCGATCGGCTCCACCTCGAATTCGGTACCGACGGCCTGGTACAGCATCCCGCGACATGCTTCCCAGTCATCGCCATCGATACCCTCAGGCACTGGTGAGCAGAAGTATCCCCACTCGTCGTCGCCGGACTGAGGAATCATGCTGTCGCCATGACGATCCTCGTTGTAGAACAAGGTCATCGAGGCCATCGGGGTTGCCTTCCAGAGCTGCGCGAGCTCTGTTGAGCGCACCAGCCAGAGGAAGCTACGTGCCAGGTTCGGTTTGCCTTCCATGCGTACGTTCAGCACTTTGCTACGGATGTGGCTCCGGCTGCCTTCGGCGACGACGAGGTAGTCGGCGTTGAAGGTAGCCGATCCGTCCGGAGTGTCGACGGTCAGGCGCACGCAATCCTGGTCCTGTTCGACTCCGACGACTTGGTGCGCAAAGCGAAAATCGATCAGCGGCAGCGAGGCTGCGCGCGCGCGAAGGGTCTTCTCGATCGCCGAGTTCGGCGCCCATTCGGCGACTTCTGACGCGATGGGCAGGCGCTCGTCCCACTCATAGGCCCTGGGGAAGCGAAGGATCTCGTCTCCTGAAAGCCGCGTGACGAACGCTACGTCTCGCTGAATCTGAGGGCTGACAGGGTCATTCGCGCGCAGTGCGTCGGCGATACCCCATCTGCGGAAGTGCTCCATGGAACGAACGTTGGTCATGTTGGTCCTGGCGGAGAACCGATCCGTCTCGGCGCGACGCTCGAAGATGATGCTGGGGACACCGCGCTGTGCGAGATCGATTGCCAGTGCCATACCCACTGGGCCGCCGCCGGCAATGGCGACCGGCGTTGCTGCGTCCTTCGTCATGAGCCCTCAGATTCCGACTAGTGAAATGTCTTTCCGAACACTAGAGCCAGCGGGGCTTCATGTCTAGGGTGACTTTGCGGCGGGGCGCCGCCGCGGGCGGTGATGAACGGGGCCAGCCGTGCCGCGCCGTCAACTGCGCGGTTGCCTGGCCGGCTACCGGGCGAGGTGAGCCCGATGAGCGGTGCCGAAGTGATCGGTGACGAGGCGCGCGTACCGGACGCGTTCGGAATACGTCCGCCGCTACTAAGCACGCCCGGGATCCGGATGTTGCAGGCGGTCAGAGGCCCTCTGCTCCGAGTTGACGCAAGAGGCTGCGGTAGTCGGTTCTGACGAATTCTTCGACGAGGCGACCCTGGTCGTCGAACTTGAAGATGTTGATCAGATCCATGACGACGTGCGCGCCGTTGGGTTGCAGCGTGCCGGCGGGTGAGTGGGTGAACGGGCGGACGAAGGTGCCTTCGATCCATGTCTGGCACGCGATGGTGTCACCGCCTGCCACGACGATGCCGCGGCGGATGGTGCGGTCGTCGAAGGCGTCTCGCACCGAACTGAAATACGCGGTGAGGCCCGCGTAGTCGGTGTCGAATCCGTCGGGGCCGTGGAAGGCGAAGTTCTCGGTATCGAAGTAGCCGTCGACCTCGTGCTGGTCGGCCCCGGACACCTCGAGTTCGCCGGCGCGCACCAAGCGCGCCACGAGGTCTGCAGAGGTGACCGGAGTTGTCGCCGGGCTGGTATCTGTGGGTTCAGGTCGCGTCATGTCATCCATCCTGTGCGGCACCGGAGTCATTACACAAGCGACAGTTCGTGATGCCAGCCATGAGTGGAACGCATACCCGTCTATGCTGGGAACATGGCGGAGGTGACGCTGGTCGGGCTGCGGGTCGTGCTGGAGGTCGGCCGCACAGGGTCTTTCAGCGCCGCCGCCGAGCGGCTCGGCTACACCCAATCAGCAGTCTCGCGCCAGATCGCGGCGACGGAGTCGGCAGTCGGCGGCGCTCTGTTCCAACGGCATGCACGCGGCGTTCGGCCGACCCCGGCGGGCGAGGTGCTCATCCGTCATGCCGGCCGGATTGTGGAAGACGTGACAGCTGCTGGCCAAGAGTTGGCCGGCCTGCGGGATCGCCTGGTCGGGCGACTCGTGGTCGGCGCGTTCCCGACAGCGGCAGCCGATCTCCTTCCGCGCGCGATCGCTCGGTTGCTGGCCGTCCACCCCGGTGTGCGCGTGCAACTCAGCGAGGCGTCCACGCCGGCGCAGCTGCAGGCCCTGCGTCGACGCCGGCTCGAGGTGGCCGTGGTCGCGACCGGAAAGGACCTGCCCGCCTACGACATGTCCGGGCTACGTCTCACCGAACTGCACAGCAGCCGTGGAACCGGAGTCGCCGTGGCCGACGCGCACCCGTTCGCCGCTCGTGAATCGGTAACC
>JBBQFE010000123.1:0-7901 GCA_038321605.1 Mycobacteriales bacterium
ACCCGCGACGGTGGGGCAGCGAACCGCACATCATTCCCGGCATCGTTCACTTTTGGGGGCCCTACCCCTACCGATCGGCGTTCCACTCCGAGACGCCTGAACAGGAAACCGAGCGCGCGCTGACGCACCTGCGTGACACGATCATGGTCGAGGGAGCGCAAACCGTCGCCGCGATCATCCTCGAACCGGTGGTCGGCACGAACGGCGTCCTCGTCCCGCCACCGGGCTACCTCGCCGGCGTACGCGAGATCTGCGACGAGCACGGCATTCTGCTTATCAGCGACGAGGTAATGGCTGGCTTCGGACGCTGCGGCGAATGGTTCGCCATCCAACATTGGGACGTCCGCCCGGACCTGATCAGCTTCGCCAAGGGTGTGAACTCCGGCTATGTGCCCCTCGGTGGCGTCATCATTAGCGACCACGTCGCGCAAACCTTCGACCAACGCGCCTACCCTGGCGGGCTAACCTATTCCGGTCACCCGTTGGCCTGCGCCTCGGCGGTCGCGTCTATCGAAATTCTCAAAGACGAGAAGATCATTGAGAACGCACGGGTACTGGGCACCGATGTCATCGGTCCCGAACTGGAAAGAATCGCCGCGCGGCACCCCTCGGTCGGTGAGGTTCGAGGCCTTGGCGTGTTCTGGGCCGTCGAACTAGTCCGCAATCGCGAAACCCGCGAACCTCTCGTGCCGTACAACGCCGCAGGCGCTGCGGCACAGCCGATGAACGACTTCGCTGCAGCCTGCAAGCAGCGGGGCCTCTGGCCAATGACCCATTTCAACCGCACCCACGTTGTGCCGCCCTGCACCTCCACACCAAAGGAGGTTCGCGAAGGCCTCGCCATCCTCGACGAAGCACTTGAGGTCGCAGATGCCTTCGTCATCGACTGATGCGGAGCCTGATGACAACATCTTGGCGCCCGCCGTGACGGCCACGAAGTACTGGAGCTAGGGCGCGTCTCCCAATTATCTGGCGGTGAGCCGGGACTCTGGTGTGGTGACGCGTTCAGCTGAGCTCAGCGATGAGGTGTGGCGGCGGATCGAGCCGTTGTTGTCGTCGTCGGACGGGCTTCGGGGCAGGCCGTTTCGTGATCATCGGCAGGTGGTCGAGGGGATCGTGTTCCGGTATCGGACCGGGGTGCCCTGGCGTGATCTGCCCGAGCGATTCGGGCCGTGGCAGACGGTGTGGAAGCGGCATCACCGCTTCGCGACCGACGGCACCTGGGACCGGGTGCTCGCCGCGGCACAGGCCGATGCGCAGGAGGCAGGCGACATCGACTGGAACGTCAGTGTCGATTCCACCATTGCCCGCGCCCATCAGCATTCGGCGACCGCTGCCCGCCGCTCACCCCGGGCGTCCTCGGCGAGGCCACGGGATCACACGGGGGGCGGCATCGAATGACAAGAATCCCCAATGCTGCAGGGACGAACCGGGCGATCACGCCCTGGGCCGGTCCCGTGGCGGGCTGAGCACCAAGACCCACGCCGCAGTCGATGGCCGTGGCCGGCCGCTGGCCATTCTGCTCACTCCCGGCCAGGCCGGCGATGCTCCGATGTGCTTGCCGGTGCTGGACGCGATCCGCGTCGGCCACCACGGCCCAGGCCGACCACGCACCCGCCCGGATCGTGTACTCGGCGACAAGGCGTACTCCTCACGCGCGATCCGCACGCACCTGCGCGGGCGAGGTATCACCAGCGTCATCCCCGAACCCGACGACCAGAAAGGCCACCGGCAGCGGCGAGGCTCGACCGGCGGTCGGCCGGTCACCTACGACCCGATCGCCTACCGGCCGCAACGTGGTCGAACGCGCCTTCAACCTCATCAAGAACTGGCGCGCCCTGGCCACCCGCTATGACAAACACGCCGTCATCTACCGCGGCGGCATCGTCCTGGCCGCCGACCTCATGTGGCTGCGACAATAAGGAGACGCGCCCTAGGTATCAAAGCCGTTCTCGGCGTCATCGGAACGGGAGCGCATCGCGCTGGCGGTCGCTTGCTGCGGAGGATCGTCCGTCAGCGGGCCGGGAACGTAAAAAGGCTCAGTGCTTGGCGACGAAGGTGCTGAGCAGGCTGATCGCCGAAACGATCGCCCAAACTCCCTCCAGTAGCAGGAAGCCCCACTGCCGCTCGAAGGTCGCCTCGGCGGCTAGTGCGCCAGAGCCGAGCAGATTGAGCGTCAGGTAGTAGCGCGAGCGCTGATCGAGAGTTCCTTTCTGCGCAAGGGCGAATCCTGCGAGCACGAGCAGCGAACCGACGATCTGGATCACCAGGTTCACCTGGGCTGCCTGCCTGTTCTCGGGTGACACCGCGGCGTGGCGGGAATGCGGGCGTCCTCCATCAATCTGTGGGCTGCTGTTCGTTGAGGTTTTCGGGAAACGCGATGGATCGCGGTCGGAGTCCCAGGCCGCGGGTGTGGGCGGCGATCTCGTCAAGCGAAGCGACCCAGACGTCGTCGCAGCTGAGTACGTATGTCATCAGCTCATCGAGTTGCTGGGCGCGCGAGGCCCGTCCGGACAGGAACGGGTGATTGGTCAACACCCAGCATCCGCCGACCGAACGTAAGCCCTCGAATTCGGCCTGCCACAGCTCGCGGGCCTTGGCCGGTGTCTCGATCAGACCGCTGCCGGAAATATCGGGAAGGAAACAGTACTGCTCCCAGTCATCGAGCGCCCACTGGATCGGGATCTCCACGATCGAGGACTGTGAGCCCTCGCCTGGGGAGATCGAGAGCTCGTAGGGGTAGTCGGCGTCCATGAGGCTGGAGTCGTAGAGGAAGCCGCGCTCAGCCAACAGCGCGGGGGTGTGCCAGGACAGATCCCACATTGGGGCGCGGTAACCGACGGGCCTGATCCCTGCTGTCTCGGCGAGCGCGTCCAGGCCCCTGTCCAGAGCGAGCGTCTCCTGTGCCGGGGTCATGCCGGTGGGTTGCTCGTGCAGGTAGCCGTGATGGGCGATCTCATGGCCTGCCGCGACGATGTCACGCACTACCGCGGGGTAGCGGTGCGCGGTGTAGCCGGGAATGAAGAAGGTCGACCGGATTCGATGCTTGTCGAGGAGCTTCAGCAGCCGGGGGACGCCGACCAGCGGACCGTATGCCTGGTGCGACATCACGCTCATCCGGTCGGCGTTGTGTGGCGCCCGCCAGAGAACAGCCGACTCGGCGTCGATGTCGAAGCTGAAGCTCGCGGCCGCGGATTTGCCGTTGGGCCACACCACGGCCTCAGCGGGCGGGCTGATCATCGGTTACCGGTGGCCATGATGGTGACCAGCTCGTAGGCGAGGTTTGCGGCTGCGACCGCGGTGATCTCGGCATGATCATAGGCGGGGGCGACCTCGACGATGTCCGCTCCGACCAGAGGCAGCTGGCTCAGCCCGCGCAGTACCGCCAGGAGTTCTCGACTGGTCATTCCGCCGGCTTCGGGTGTGCCCGTCGCGGGAGCGAAAGCGGGATCGAGGACGTCGATGTCGATGGAGATGTACACAGGCGCGGTGCCGACCCGGTCGAGTACCCGCTCGAGCACTCCGTCGACACCGATCCGCTCGATGTCGCGGCAGTGCACGATGGTGAATCCGAGCTCAGCGTCGTCTATGAGGTCTTTGCGGTCATAGAGGGAACCGCGGATCCCGACGTGTGCAGAGTTACCCTTGAGAATGAGGCCTTCCTCTGAGGCCCTTCGAAATGGGGTGCCGTGGGTGGTCGGGGCGTCGAAGTAGGTGTCCCACGTGTCCAGGTGTGCGTCGAAGTGCACCAGGGCCACCGGCCCGTGCGCGGCATTCACCGCCCGCAGCGCCGGCAGGGCCACGGTGTGATCACCGCCAAGGCTCAGCACCGGGCGTCCATCACCGATCAGCGGTCGCAGCCCCGCCTCGATCTGGACCAGCGCCTCGGCAATGTCGAAGGGATTGCACGCAATGTCTCCGGCGTCAACGACCTGGGCGCTGCGGAAGGGTTCGGCATCCAGCGCCGGATTGTAGGGTCGCAATAGCCGGGAGGCCTGCCTGATGTGCGCGGGCCCGAACCGGGCACCGGGACGGTAAGTCACACCGGTGTCAAAAGGGAGGCCGACCACCGCAACGTCGAAGTCGGCGACATCCTCCAAGCGAGGGAGCCGGGCAAACGTCGTCAGGCCCGCATACCGGGGAACCTGCATTCCATCGACCTGTCCGACGGTCCCGTCGGGATAGCGTGCGTGCTGCTCTGTCACAGCTGCCTTTCCTGATTTTTGGGTTCGATTGAGCGCTTTACGCGCGAGTCCGGGTGGAGCCTCCATTGGACTGCACGATCTGACCGACCATCGCCGAGAGCCGGAAGTCTGCCAGGAGAGCTACGACCTCCGAAATCTCCTCCGGTCGGCCGATGCGGCCCAGCGGGATGTCCTTGGCGTAGCGGGCCTTTATCTGCGCTAAACCGATGCCGGCGTCATCGGCATCGACCTGCAGTTGCGGGGTATCAGTCACACCGGGTGCCACCGCGTTGACGATGATCGCCTCTGGGGCGAGTTCGCGCCCCAGCGTCTTCACCAGCGCGATCAGCCCCGCCTTGGATGCCGCGTAGGCAGTGGCGCCTGGCCATCCCGTCACCCCCCACTCGCTGGCGACGACTACGATGCGCCCGCCGCCGCTGCGGCGCATGCCAGGCAACACCGCCTGAATCAGGTGAAAGGTCCCGCCGAGATTGGTGTCGATGACCTTCCACCAGTCCCCGAGGTCATGATCCGATAGGGGCGCCATGCTCATGTAGGCGTGGTTAGCCACGAGCACGTCCACTGCGCCCATCTGCTGCTCGATGACCTCGATCATTCCGTCGACCTGCTCACGGTCACACACATCAGCAGGTGCGGCCAGACCACCGAGTTCCCGGGCAAGGTCGGTTAACGCGGCCGAGGGTGTTCGATCGTTCACGACCACCGTCGCGCCCGCCGCGGCGAGCCGGCGGGAATGGACCGCTCCCATGCCCTGTGCCGCTCCGGTGACCAGCACCACCCTGCCCTGCAGCGTGTGGGACACCGTCATCTAGATCACCGCTCCGGCGTTGGGATTGAGAACCTCGCCGACACAGAACGTCGCGTCCTCGGCGAGAAAACCGACGCATAAGGCCACTTCCTCCGCCGAGACCAGCCGGCCCAGCGGCAGAGTGCTCAGGTAGTCCGGCGCGCGCCACGGCGAATCTGCTGCCAACAACGGGGTATCGGTCGGTCCTGGGGCCACCGCGTTCACTCGGATCCCGGCAGCCGCGACCTCAGCGGCCAAACTGCGTACCAGTCCGAGGATCGCGCCTTTGGCCGCTGCGTAGTGGGAGTCCTCGCTGCCACCGCCAACAGCTAGTTCGCTAGAGACCGCGATCAGAGAGCCGGACCCGCGCTCCACCATCCCCGGCAGCACTGCGCGTGACAGGTTCACCAGTCCGCCGACGTGGACCCGCAGCATTCGAGTCCATTGCTGCGGGGTTATCTGCGATATCGGCACCATTTCGTAGTAACCCGCAACCGACACCGCACACCCGACCGGCCCCAGATGAGCTTGGATCTCCTGGATGCCCTGCGTGACCGCGCTCGGATCCGAGGCGTCGACGGCGACCGCAAAAGCGCAGTTCCCGGCGGGGCGAAGATCGAGCCCCGCAACGGTCCATCCACGCTGGCTCAGCTCTGCAACCGTCGCGGCCCCGATGCCGCTCGCCGCGCCCGTCACCACCGCGACCCGCTCCGGCGCCCGGGTACTCATGTACCCGAGACCGGAAGGTCGAGCAGCTCATCGGCAGCCTCGGCGCGGTCAATCGCCGCGGCGCTGATGATGCGGCTGCGTACCGAAAGATAGGTCACCGCGCCAAGCAGACCGAGCACGCCGATCATGATCCATTCCGACCAGTCGAGATAGCGCTGCGGGTAGACGCGGCGTGGCCACGCGATGTTGAGGAACTCCAGCAGCACCCAGACAGTGGCCACCGCGGTCAACACCAGCGAGGAGCGCCCGAGACTGAACGGACCGGGTTGCCACTTTCGGCGCAGCTGAATAACCAGGAAGCCCACCAGCGGGAACAGGAAGGCCAGGAAGAAGCCGCCCGAGGAAAAGTTGACCATGATCGTGTACACGTTGGTCGCGAGGTTGCTGAGTAGGAACAGCACCGAACCGGCGACCGTCGTCACCAGCAGAGCGGCGCGCGGTAGCCGCTGGCTGGCGCTCAGCCCGGACAGCAGCCGCGCGCCGGGCAGGGCGCGGTCGCGGGCGAACGCCCAGATCAGGCGCGAGGCGGAGGTCTGCAGGGCGAGGAAGCTGGCCAGGAATCCGATGACGAAGAGGATCTCCACGGGCCGGGCGATGCCGGCGCCCAAAGCGCTGGTCAGCGTCGAGTACACCGGATCGGCGACGTGACCTGAAGCGACCGCAGGCAGGTCCGGGATGGCCAGGATGATCGCCAGGCTGGCGTAGACCACGACGATGGCGATGAAACAGAGCGAGAAGATCACCGCCTTGGGCAGGTTCTTGCGGGGCTCGTGAACTTCCTCAGCGATCGCACCTGCGCTCTCGAACCCGACAAAAGAGAAGCCGATGAAAGCCACGGCGAGCAGGAACGGCCCGGACAGGGAAAAGTAGCCATGCCCGGTGCCGGGGACCCCGTGGATGAGCACGCTGAGTGAATTGTGCCGGTGGAATGCGAGCAGCCAGGTGCCCAGCCCGAGCGAGCCGACCACCTCGGCAATGATGCTGGCGGTCATGAACAGCTTCAGCGCCTGCCGTCCGACGAGGTTCAGCCCTGTCCCGCACAGCAGAATCACGAACGCGATGGTGGCCCGTTGGGTTCCGGTCGGCGCGTCGATCCCGAAAATGTTGGCGAGGAACCCGGCCGCGCCGAGCGCTACGGTCGCCATCGCAATGACCAGCGTCCAGGTGTAAGCCCACCCGGCGAACCATCCGTAACCGCTGCCGAGCAACCGCCGTGACCACTGGTAGATGGAACCCTCGATCGGCCACCGCGACACCAGCGTGGCGAACACATAGGCCACGAGCAGTTGCCCGAGGAAGACGATGAAGAACCCCCACCAGAACCGGGGTCCGGCCGCCGTGATGGCCAAGCCGAAGATTCCGTACAGGGCGACGATCGGTGAGATGAACGCGAACGCGAACGCGAACGAGGACCACAGGTTGAATTCGCGTTTGAGGACGTCTTGGGGCGGAGTGACGGTCGCGCTGGGTTGCATGCAAACCTCCGGGATGGGTGTAGATGTGTATAGACCGCGGCGATCCGCAGGGGCAAGAGTTCGGCATAGGCCCGCTAATAATGCACATCTACGGCGGTCTAGCCTTGTAGGATTCAACAACTAACCAGAAGTCTTCCGGGAGGTGCGCCACGCCCACCACGCTGCGTAAGCTGCTCGCGGTCGCCGACCTACGGCTACAACCCGTCGTCATCGACCCGGAGGAACTCGACCGCACAGTGCGATGGGCCCACACCACCGAACTGCTCGACCCGCGCGCGTACCTGCGCGGTCAGGAGCTGGTCTGCACCGTTGGAGCGTTACTCACCGATGTCCGAGCGTGTCAGGGTTTCGCGGCCGCGGTGGCAGAGGCGGGCGGGGCCGGTGTCTGCTTCGGCCTCGGCGACATCCATGACGAGGTGCCCCCTGCGCTGGTTTCGGCCTGCCTCGGCCGGTTACCCCTTATCGCCGCACCGCTAGGGGTACCCTTCCTGGCCATCTCTGAATACCTGGCAGACCGACGCGTGCAGGCAGAACGGGACGACACCCGGCGCGCCGAACAGATCGTCACGCAACTACTGTCCGGCGTGCGCGCCGAGGCTCCCCTCTCTGCACTGATCGAGATAATCGCTCGGGACCTTGGCGGCCGAGTCGAACTGAGCCAAGACGGACACCCGGTCGCCATGGCAGGCACCGGCGCAGGCCCGA
>JBBQFE010000124.1:0-7843 GCA_038321605.1 Mycobacteriales bacterium
CGCTAAAATTTAGCCCCCGAACAGCGCATTCGCATTCAACGCCTATGTGCCATTACCGCGCTGCCCCTCGTCATCGTCAGGGGCTGATCAAGGCCAAGACCAGTTAGCGAGGGAGGTAGATCGCGAACCTGCGCGAGCGTCGGCCAAGAGTCATCTTCGTAGTCGACGAAAAGGTCCACAGAGCCAAGTATCTCCGACTGTCGAGACGCTTGCTCTGGGGTGATCCCACGCGCTTCGAGTCGCTACCGCCCGCGCAACGGTGAGCCGCGGGCGGGCTCAGCGGATGCGCGGCTTGATCCTGGGCTGACTGGCGAATGCCTCGTTGCCAGCGGCCATGACGTCCTTGTTGATCGAGGTCGACAGGATCGACGGTGCCATCGCGGTCGCGCCGAGGCGGCCAAGGTCGTTGGCTGCCCAGGCCGCTCGGAGGGTGCCGGCGATCACGTCAGGGTCGGCGCTGGCGATTGCCTCTCCCAGCCACGCCGCTTGTGCCAGGAGTTCGTCGGCCGTGACGACCTCGGTGATGAGGCCGATCTCGAGGGCCGTCTTTGCGCTGACCCTTTCCCGGGCGCCGAGCAGGGCGATACGCAAGACGTTGCCGAGTGAGATGTGCTGCCGCAGCAGGATCGGCTCGTAGACCGCTGCCTGGCCATAGGTCACGTGCGGGTCGAAAAAGGTGGCGTGTTCGGCGGCGATGACGATGTCCGACTCCGCGATCATGTAGAACGCGCCGCCGCAGGCCATGCCGTTGACGGCGCAGATGATTGGCTTCCAGAGGTCGTTCGACTTCGGGCCGAGGAATCTTCCGGGATCGTCATACATGTAGTTGTTCGACGTTCCGTACAGCGTGCGCTTTTCGAATACGACGTAGGTGTCGTCGGCATTGCGGTCAATGCCCACGCAGAAGGCCCGTGCACCTGAACCGGTCAACACCACGCAGCGCACGTCGTCGTTCGTCCGAAGTGAGCGCCAGAGGTCCTGGATCTCGCGCATCATGTTCGAGTCGAAGGCATTGAGCGCCTCGGGACGGTTCAAGGTGACGAACGCGATCCCATCCCGTTCCGCGTAGCGCAGGGTCTCGTAGCTGTCGGCAGGGGTGCTCATACCGTGAACCTCGTATCTGTCTTCGGCCCGCCAAGCATGCGAGCTTGCAGAGGGTAACGCGTGCCCCAAGTCGTCGCTCGACCCGCGCACATCCGGCATTCTCGGGCACTGGGGACAGCGCAACGATGTTCATGTCAACAGAGGTCTTGGTTGGTCGGGGCTGGTCGATGCCGAAGACCCTGACGGTAGCCTCCGAGTGTGGGCGCATGGGGGACTGGACCATTCGCCAACGACGACGCACAGGACTTCGTCCTCGATCTCGCGGACGTGCCTGAACGAGAACTAGAACAGCGTCTCGCCGACGCGCTCTCGTTGCCTGACGGGGTCGCCTCTATTGGGAGGTGTCGCTGAAAGATGCCTTTGAGGTCCCGAGAGGACCGGCCGAGTTAACCGTTGGGGATCTCGTTGACGACGCAGCCTCGATCGAAGCTTTGCTCAGCCGGGACTTGGAAGACGTTGTTGTTTGGCACGACCTCAACCATCTCGTCGGCCTTCTCAGACGCGTTGCGGCGCTCGACCTCCCGTAGCGAAACGCGCAGAAGTGTAGATATGCCGGTGATCCTTTAGCACATTCCGACTCTGCCCATAGGGGGTGGGGCGGTCCGCTGAAAGGACACCGTTGATGAAGGTTGATCCGTGCCTGTTGCCGCCGGCCGAGCGGGCGTGGGAGTGGCCGCTTTTGGGTGATCCGTTGCTGGATCGGTATGTGGGATTCGTGGCGTCGCGGGCGCGACGGAACACGGTGCTGGCGACGGTGTCGGACCTGCGGGTGTTCTTCTCGATCGTCGATAAGGACGCCCGTGAAGTCACGGTTAGCGATGTGTTCGCGTTCATCGCCGAACAGCGACGGCCGCGTGGTGATGGTCGGGTGGTGCGGTTGGCCGACGGGCAGGCTGGGCTCTCGTCGCGCACGATCAAGCGGCGGCTATCGAGTGCGTCGGGGTTGTTCGGCTGGCTGGTGATGCTGCAGGAGATGCCAGCGAATCCGGTGCCGCGCGGGTTGGCGACCCGCCGGCCGCGTGGCCGTTCCAGCAATGTGCCGCTGATCCGGGCACCGCGCACGCTGCCGCGGGTCCTGACCCCGTCGGAGGCCGACGCGTTGCTCGGCGCGCTGCGCCGGTGGCGGGACCGGGCAATGGTCGAAGCGATGCTGCTCGGCGGCCTGCGACGCTGCGAGGTACTGGGCCTGCGGCTGTCGGACCTGCGTGCAAGTGAGGGCCGGGTGTTCATCGCCGAAGGCAAGGGTGGCCATCAGCGGCTGATCCCGATCTCACCCCGGTTCTTTCGCACTCTGAGCCGCTATCTCGAGAGTGAACGACCACCCGGAGCCGACCCGGAGGCGGTGTTCGTGGTCTTGAAAGGTCCACGGACCGGGCTGCCGCTGAGCGCCGACGGTCTGGACGAGATCGTGCTGGGTGCCCGCCGCCGCGCCGGGCTGACCCACGCGACATGCCACGAGCTGCGACACACCTGCCTGACCCGGCTGCGGGAGGCCGGGATGGCACTGGAAGCAGTGCAAGCCCAAGCCGGGCACCGGTCCATCGAATCGACCCGGCTCTATCTGCACCTGGCCAACGGCTGGCTCGCCGACGAATACCACCGCGCCGCAGCAACCCTGACCGAGGTCGCGCCGTGACCGCCGCCGTGGCAGCAGCGGTGACGGCGACAGGCAGCGAGCCGGGGGCAGTAGCCGCTGCGGAATGGGCCGTGATCGCACGCCGGTCACCGCTGCTGGCAGACACCGCAAGCCAGTATTTGCAGCAGATCTCGGTCGCTTTGCGGCCAGCGAGCGTCGTCGCCGCGGACAACACACTCCGCCTGTTCTGCCGGTATCTGCTCTCAGCAACAGCGCAGCCTCCGACCGGGTTCGCCGCCGTCAGCCGGCAGGACATTGAAGGCTTCAAGATCTGGCTGACCACCCGGCGGGGCGCCGTTGACGGCGAACACGATCCGCCAACGGCTCGGGGCCCTGCGGACGTTCTTTGACCGGATCATCGAGTGGGACTGGGCAGACGCACCGGCCCGCACCCCGATCTTCTCGATCGACCTGCCCGTCGTTGACGACCCGTTGCCGCGCTTCCTCGATGACGCCCAAGCCTCCCGGCTGCTGCGAGCCGCCTGGAGCGACCCGGACCCGCTGCGCCGCCTGGTCGTGCTGCTCTTGGCCCGCACCGGGATCCGAGCCGGGGAACTCTGCGCGCTGGCCGCAGACGCGGTCGTGGAAATGGACGGCGGACATTGGCTGCGAGTCCCACTCGGGAAACTGCACAACGACCGCTACGTACCACTGCACCCACAACTCATCGAGCTGCTCACCGCCTGGCAGAACAGCCATGACGATCACGGCACCGGGCTGCTGCTCACCCGGCGCTCCCGGCCGCTCAACCGGCACACCGTCACCCGGATCCTGAACCGCGTCGCGACCGCCGCCGGACTCGGTCACGTCCACCCCCATCAACTGCGCCACACTCTCGCCACACAAGCGATCAACCGTGGAATGCGGCTGGAAGCAATCGCCGCCATGCTCGGCCACCGCACCCTGCGCATGACCCTGATCTACGCCCGGATCGCCAACCGGACCGTCGCAGACCAATACCACTCCGTCAGCGCCTCCGTCGACGCTCTCTACGCCGACCCCGACCTGCCGGGCACCGCGACAACGGCAATGCGACGGCTGCAGCAAGAACACCGCAGGATGCTCGGCAACGGCTGGTGCACCCGCCCCCGAGACCTCGACTGCGCCTTCGAAACGATCTGCGAAGGCTGCGGCTTCTTCCAAACCACCATCGAGTTCCGACCCGTCCTGCAGGCCCAACACGACCACGCCGACAGTCACGACCAACCCGGCCGAGCACAGCTATTCAAAGGGCTCATCGACAGCACCGAACCCGCCAGCGCATGACCCACCAATCACCGTCATATCCCGACACCAGTTGACAGGATCACCGGCATAAGTGCCATTACAGGGCGCCTGGGAGCAAGCAATAGCCGCGCAATCAGGTCGTCTGTGAGGACAGGCAACGTGTACTCGGGCGGCTTGCTGCGTTGTTGGGAGAGAAACGCGGCCACACGGTCAGCGGCACCCCTCGGTGGCATGTCTTTCGCGGTGTCGGATTCACCGAGCCAGAACTGATCCGCATCGGGGATGCTGTCTGAGATCGAGTCCAGCGCGCCCGTACGGAGGCCCTGGGTTTCGGAACCGGGCGGAGGTTCGGGAATGGCGCAAAGCCAAAGCCAGGCAGCAGATTCGACTGGCATGGAGCCTCACTCACGCGGCCAAAGCCATCTTGCGCCGGGCCGATGCCAGCGCCTTCGAGACGCAACATAAGCCTCTGCCGCACAGGTGCCCGTCGCCTCTGCAACGTGGAGAGCGCGCAGAAGCGCCACTCGCGCGCTCTCGGCGTTCGCTCCCCCAACTGACATATCGCAAGTAGTGACTTCGTGAGGGCGACTTGAGCCGAACGTCGAACGGCTGAGACAATCCGGAGGGTGAGCCTCGAAGCCATCCCATCACCTGAGGATTCACGCCGCGGGAGCCGGGTCGGTGGCGAACTGGACGTGCCGACGATGAGGCGCATGAGCTACGCGGAACGCATTCGTGCTCAATTGGGTCTGCGTCACGATGTGGCCTATATCCAAGAGCTCGCCAAGCAAAAAGATCTTGACACCACAGAGCTCGGAACCCCGGTGACGCATGAGGAGTTCGCAGACCTTCAGGCGCGGCGGGTGTTGGTCGGCTACGTGCCGGCAGTAGAAGCGCAGCTTCGGGATGCGCCCAACTACGCGGGCATCTGGTTCGACCAGATCCCGGGTGGCGGCGTGTGCATCGCGCTCACCGGCGAGCCGACCGTGCCGCAGACCGCCGCGGTAGCGGGTCTCCTTCCGGCGAGGGCTCACGTGACCTACGTGAACGTGAGGTACACACGAGCCGAATTGGACGCGCTATGCGCGAAAATCGATGAAGGGACGACCTTCGACGTCAGGCAGGCAAAGCCTTTGGTTTCTGGACTGTCAGTCAGCGGACGACACAACGTGGTGGAAGTTATGGTGCGCAGCGTGCACGATCGAGCGTCGTTCCTCCAGTGGTTCGGCGTTGACCCCAGGATCATGATCAAGATCCGGGAGCACGGACCCATTGGCTGACCCGGACTCAGACCACGTGAGTCCCGCGGGGACGAGGTGGAGCGTCGGGTCGAGGAGGCCTGACGCTAGTTCGCACTTAGGGACGCACGGAGCTAGGTAGTCCGCTTCCTGCTGGGCCGGAGGCAGGCGGATGCCCTCATCGCGGCAGATGAGTGCGTGCGGTCAGGGCAGAAAGTCGAGGTACTTCTTGCGGCACGGCATCGCGTGGATGACTAACTCAGCTCCGTCCTCGGAAATCAGGACGACGGTTCCAGCAGACGCGCGCCGGTGTCGAAGCCGAGCCGTAGTTCTCGGTGCGGTATGCCGTCGTCGTCGAGCGGCTCGATCCAGAGTGGCCATTAGGCAGCTTGGACGGCGTCGGGTTCCTCGACACCGTGCTCGAGGGCGCTTGGGTGGATCTTCACGCAGACAACTGCGCCAGCGCGGCCCGGATGGCCTCCGACCGGCTCATGTGATTCTTCGCGGCTGCCGCGTCGAGGGCGTCGAGTTCGTCGGCGGTCAACCGTACTGCCACGACCTGCATGGGTGCGGCTCCACGACCCGGGCGCCCGCGCACCCGACGCTTGAGTTCGTCGATGTCATAGCCGACCTCGGCCTCGTCGGCCCACTCCTGGATCTGCCGCTCGCTCACCACCCCAAAATCGTATTACGAAAAGCGGGGGATGGCCAGAGCCGACCTGACGACCGCCCGATCAGGCCCTCACGTTCCGGAGGGACAGGTGGACAACCGCGGCGACCCGGACCTCGTCCGGTGTGTCACTGTCAACATCGAGGTGGCGAACCGCCGCCACCATCACACCGTCTACCCCCGGCGACGCCGGGCGCTATCCGCCGGGTGACGTGGGGGGTTGCCGGAGTAGCATCAGAACTCGCATCAATTGATGTCAAGAACGATGAGGAGATCCAATGCGCACGACGGTAACGCTGGATGACGATCTCGTCTTGCGGGCACGGGCGCTGACCGGCCTCAAGGAGACAACTGCGCTTGTTCGCGAGGGTCTCGAGACCCTCATTCGGGTGGAGAGTGCACGGCGGCTGGCCGCACTCGGGGGCAGCGACCCCAAGGCATTGTCCGCGCCACGTCGGCGTGCCGCGTCGTCGTGATCCTGGTCGACACGTCAGTCTGGATAGACCACCTCCACGCGGCCGAGGGCCGGCTGGTAGCTCTGCTTGGTGACGACGAAGTCGGATCCCATCCGCTGGTCCTCGATGAACTCGCACTCGGAAGCATCAAGGACCGCGACGTCGTCCTCTCGTCGCTCGGCAGCTTGCGTTCGTTCCCGACGATCACCCACGACGAACTCCTCGCCCTGGTAAACAGTCACCAGCTTTGGGGCCGCGGGTTGAGTGCCGTGGACGCGCACCTCTTGGGTTCCGTGGCGCTGGTCGCGGGTGGTGTGCTGTGGACGAGAGACAAGCGGTTGATGGCTGCCGCCGCCGACATCGGCATCGCCTCAATGGCGTAGACCCCTCTCGCACAGAACCCATGCGGTCTGGCAGATGGCGCCAGGTTTTATCGGAACGCGTCGCGGGAGTGGTCGAGATCGACCGCTAGCCTGACAGCGTGGATCGCCGCCCTCTCGGTCGGACCGGGCTCGCCGTGTCCCGGGTGCTTTTCGGGTGCGGCTCGATCGGCGGCATCGGCTCGCCGGCGGTGACGCGCGGCAAGGGGCTCTCACCCGAGCAGGGCCTCGAGCAGATCGACGCCGCGGCCGCGATGGGCATCAACGCGCTCGACACGGCCAACTCATACGGCGGCGGTGTGAGTGAGCATGTGGTCGGACAATGGCTCGCCACGCATCCCGACGCCGACGTGCTCGTCGCGACGAAGGTCGGCAACCTCGTGGACCCGGATCAGCGCGGCATCGACTTGTCCGCGGTACACATTGCCGAGCAAGTGGCGGTCAGTCTCGATCGGCTGGGACGCATCGACCTCTACCTCACGCACGCCCCCGACCCCAACACGCCGATCGAGGCAACCCTCGAGGCGCTCGCGGCCGTGGTGGAGCGCGGCCAGGCGCGAGCGATCGGCGCCTGTAACCTCAGCACTGCTGAGCTCGAGACCGAGGGTCGGCTGCGCCTGACCTCTGTTGGTGGCACCCGGGGGCGGCGGACATGCTCGGCCGGTGAGTGCGCCAGCCGCCCGTCGATGACGCAGGTTCGGTAGAAGCAGCTGACCACCGACGTCCGCCGGGCGACCGTCGACGGTTTGAGCCGGCGGATGTCCTGCATCCACCGCACGTACAGCTCAAAATCGTTACGGGTGACGGTGAGGGGCGCCAGGGACCGAGTGGCACACCAGTCGACGAACTGCCGCAGATCGGACTCGGTGTGCTCACGTGACGTGCCCCGGTAACGGGACAGGTGAGCTACTGCGGCGACCCGGACCTCGTCCGGTGCGTCACTGTCAACGTCGAGGTGGCGAACCGCTGCCACCACCACACCGTACGCCAACACCAATGCCGGGCGCTATCCGCCGACCGAGTGACACGACAGAAGCTCGTCGCGGCAGATGAGGATGTAACCCGCCACGCCGCTGATGCGGCCCTGCCAATGCGCGGTTGTCAGCACGTGAGCATTGGCCGTACTGACGGTA
>JBBQFE010000125.1:0-7836 GCA_038321605.1 Mycobacteriales bacterium
CGACGAGAACCGCGCCAAGACGCAGCTCGCGATCAAGGCCGGGGTGCTCAGCCAGGACGTCACCAACGTGGCGATCTGGGGCAACCACTCGGCCACCCAGTTCCCCGACTTCGCCCACGCCCGCATCGGAGGCAAGCCCGCTACAGAGGTCGTCGGCGATCAGGCCTGGGTGGTCGACGACTTCATCCCGACCGTGGCCAAGCGCGGCGCGGCCATCATCGAGGCCCGCGGCGCGTCCTCGGCGGCCTCGGCGGCGAACGCGGCCATCGACCACGTGTTCGACTGGGTGAACGGCACCCCGGAGGACGACTGGACCTCGGTCGGCATGGTGTCCGACGGCTCGTTCGGCGTGCAGCCGGGCATCATCGCCGGCGTCCCGGGCCGATCGGTGAACGGCAGCTGGCAGATCGTCCAGGGTCTGGAGATCGACGCGTTCTCACGGGCCCGCATCGACGCCTCCGTCGCAGAGCTCGTCGCCGAACGTGACGCGGTCCGGGAGCTCGGCCTGATCTGACCCCGCTGATCGATGTCGATCGGGAGCATCCACCCTGAACCGGGGTGGATGCTCCCGATCTGCGTCTGGCCCAGAAAAATCACGGAAACTTCACGATCCGATTGTGGTGGCGGTCACGAATGGCTGACATCGGGGTTGTGGGCATCGGATCTGGAGGGGAGCTGATCGAAGGCCCGCGGTGAGGTACCGCTGTGTAGCGCCCCGATGTCACAGTGACCCGAACCGCTCAGCCAAGTCTGCGCGGGCGGGCCGTCACTCGTAGCCTCGAAAGGTCTGCACGATGACAGATTCCACCCGCCGAAATTTCCTGATCGCGACCGGAGCCAGTGCCGCTGCCGTTGGAGTAGCCGCCGCGCTGCCGACCGCCGCCGGTGCCAGCACCGCCGGATCCGCAGGCACTTCGGCCAAGCCCCTGAAGACCCCCAAGAACGCCGCACCGCTGGTGGCGCACGTGAGCGATCCCAGCACCGGTGAGGTCTCGCTGCTCGTCGGCGAGCGCGAGGTCAAGATCCACGATCACGACCTGGTGGCCCGGCTGTCGCACGCGGCCGGCGTCACGGCGAAGGAGGTCTGAGAACATGTCGTCCCATCGCGAAGCGCCTGAGATCTCGAAGGATCCGGTCGCCGACAACACCGACGTCTACGCCTTCGTAAGTCCTGACAAGTCCAACACGGTGACCCTGATCGCCAACTTCATCCCGCTGCAGCAGCCCAACGGCGGACCGAACTTCTACGAGTTCGGCGAGGACGTGCTGTACGAGATCCATGTCTCCAACGCCGGTGATGGCCGGGCAGACGTGACCTACCAGTTCCGGTTCGACACCCAGGTCCGCAACCCGAACACGTTTCTGTACAACACCGGGCCGATCGCCTCCATCAGCGACAAGAACTGGAACCGTCCGCAGTACTACACGGTGACCCGGGTGACCCGCGGCGAGGACCACGGCTGGGACTACGGCGACAGCAAGGGCAGGGGCACCGTTCTCGCCGAGGGCCTGCGGGTGCCACCGGTCAATGTCGGCGTCCGCAGCACACCGAACTACGCGGCGACCTTCACCGGCGCGGCGGTGCACAACATCGGTGGCGGACGCCGGGTCTTCGCGGGCCAGCGCGCCGAGGGATTCCACGTCGATCTGGGCAGCATCTTCGATCTCGGCACCCTGCGACCGTTCGAGATGGCGCACCTGATTCCGTCGGCCACCGCTGTCGGCGTCAACGGGACCCAGGGTCTGAACGTGCACAGCATCGCGATCCAGGTGCCGCTGAGCGATGTCGCCCGGGGTGGCAAGACTCCGCACGACGTGCTCGATGCCGGGTCGGTGATCGGGGTGTGGGCGACCGCCAGCCGGCGCAAGTCGCGGGTGTTCAACTCGAGCACCGGACTGACGTCCAGCTACGGCCCGTACGAGCAGGTCTCCCGGCTGGGCAACCCGTTGTTCAACGAGGTCATCGTGCCGATGGCGTCGAAGGACCGCTGGAACGCCCAGGACCCGCACTCGGACGGTTCGTTCGCCAAGTACGTCACCAAGCCTGAGCTCGCCGGGTTGCTGCCGGTGCTCTACCCCGGTGTGTTCCCGAACCTGGCCAAGTACACCAAGCCGCGGGCCGATCTGCAGGCCATCCTGCTGACCGGTCTGCCGGCCGCCGTGCTCAAGGTGTTCCAGAACTACACCGGACCGGTGCTGTCGGACATGCTCCGCCTCAACCTGGCGGTGCCACCGGCGAGCAAGCCCAGTGAGCTGGGCATCCTCGGCGGCGACTTCGCCGGATTCCCCAACGGCAGGCGGGTGATCGACGACGTGGTGGCCATCGAGCTACGAGCGATCGCTGGTGCGACCATCCCGCTCGTCGACCCGTCCTTCACGCCGGACGCCGCCTCGGCGGGGCTGAACGACGGTACGAAGAACACCAATTCGCCCTACCTCAGCACGTTCCCGTACCTGGGCACGCCTGCGGGCGGGTACCAGACCCAGCCGGCAGTTCCGGCCAGCTGATTGCACGACCGCGGCGGGCAGGCCCGCTGCTGGACCTCACCGGGACCAGCAGCGGGACCTCACCGGGGGCCAGCACCCCAAACCAGCTGCGACCGCGCCGAATCTCCGCCACTGCTTCAGAACGGATCACCACCATGACCGAGGACAACAGCCACGCCGGGCAGGGTTCGGTACTTCTCGACATCGGCGGCGACATCGGCGCGCTGGTCGTCACCATGCCGGCCTCGCTGGCCGGTGCGGAGATCGAGATCAGGCCGATCGGCGCCCAGCCGACCACGACGGACCACAGTCCGGTTGCAGTGCCGGCGCCGCTCCATCAGCAGGCGCCGCTCCATCAGCACCCGCACGATCATGCGCAGCCGCACGATCATGGGCACCCGAACGATCATGAGCACCCGAACGATCACGGGCACGCCCACGACGAACGGCTGGTACACGTGGGGGTGGTCGGTCGCCCGGCTGCCGGCCGGATCATCCATTCGGCGGTGTTCGGCGAGCTGGTCGAGGGCAGCTACGAGCTGTACGTCCGCCCCGACGGCCCGGTGCAGCTGGTGGTGCAGGTGTATGGCGGCGCCGTCACCGAGGCGATCTGGCCCTGACCGCGCCGGGCCCTCATCGGCAAGTTCTCCGCAGGTCGTCCGCCAGCGCTCGACAGCAGAGGCGCTCAGGCGCCCTTCTCACGGCGCAGCACCTGGAGCAGCTCTTCATAACGTCCGATCAGGAAAGCCTGGTCGCCTGCGGAGAAACGGGTATCGCGGCGCGGTGGATGTTCCAGCAGGCCGACCGCATCGGCCCGGGTGCGCCGATTGATGGCGATCACCCGGATGCGTTCGTTCAGGTCGCTCATCGGTGCGCCGGCCAGCCCGCCGCCCGCTGTGACGGTCAACATGCCTACCAGAAAAGGCTGATCCTCGACGTAGAAGGTGTTGAGGATGGTCAGTCCCAGCGCCGCGCCGACGAACCACGGGGCGGCCAGCGCGGACGTGGACCGGACGTGCTGAAAGCCGAAATTGCGTTCGATGGTGGTGGCCAGCTGCCGATCGAACACCCGCAGCACCACCGGCACGGCCGCCGCGCCGGGTGTCGGGTCAGCCTCGCCCAGCAGGTCGTCCACCGCCAGCCCGGTCTCGATGTTGGCGAGGTCATTGCTGGTCAGCACCACCACCCCGCTGGCCTTGGCCAGGTTGGCGGCCACCAGGTTCTGGCGCAGGGTTGAGTCGCCGATGATGATCGGCACGCCCATCTCCCGGGCCGTCGTCAGATACCGGTTGTCCTCGTCGCGCTCCAGCACCACGACGTCGCGCTGCTCGGCCCGCAGACCTTCCAGCACCCGCAGGCCGACCGAGCCGAGTCCGATCAGGATGACGTGGCCCCGCATGCCGGTCGCGCGCCTGCGACCGGCGGTGGCCGCCATCCGCCTGGTGATCAACAGGTCGGTCAGGCGGGCGTAGAGGATGGTCACCAGGGTCGCGCCCAGGATCATCAGCATGATGGCCCACAGCCTCAGCCAGGTGTGCTGATGTGCGAAGTAGAAGTCTCCGAACCCGACGGTGGTCAGGGTCTCCACCGTGAAGTAGGTGGCGTCGACGACTCCCATCCGGCGGTTGCCCCCGCCGCGGTAGTTGCCCATGAGCAGGATGATCGACACGACACCCACGCCCGCGAGCGACAGCAGGGACAGCCAGAAGGCGCGTTCGATGTCGGTGGCCGCGGTGCGCAGCCGCAGCCACAATCTCAGTGGCAACGGGCCGGCACCTGTTGCGGCCTTCTCATACGCCCCCGAATACCGCGCGCCGGACAGTCTCAGCACCGTGGTCCGGACCCCCAGTGCGGCATCGGCGGCCTCCATCTCCTGCACCGAGCCGAGCACCGTCACCCGGTCACCCGGTTGCACCACCAGATCCCTGCCGGGGCACACCACCAGGTCACCGCCGTCCTTAGGTGCAACGGCGATCGGTACCAGGTCACCGAAGGCGGACCGCAGATCGCCGGTGCGCTGCACCACCCGCTCGGTGACGCGGAACGGCTCGTCGGCGACGGTGAGCTCGTGGCTGCGCCGGCTCGTGCAGGCCTCCACGAACGACGGGGCGGCCAGCGCGGCGGCGTCGAGCACGCTGTTCGGCCCGGTGAGCCGGGACACCGCCCGGCCGACGGCGGCGTTGGTCAGCTGCACCACCAGCCGGATCTCGGGCGCACGTTCCCGTGCCAGCAGTGCGATCTCCAGGTTGTGCAGGTCGTGATCCTCGACGCTGATCAGCGCGTCGGCCGCACCGAGCCCCGCCTCGATCAGGGTCGCCGAGCGCCGGGCGTCCCCGATCAGCAGTTGCACACCCAGACCGGAGATGATCCGCGCCAACCGGGCGTCGCTGCCGTCGGAGATGACCAGCACCTGCTCGCCGGCGCCGTGCAGTTGCTCCACGATCCGCAGCGCCACGTCGTTCAGTCCGCACACGATGACGTGTGAGGTCTGCGCGGGCACGGCCCGGCCGGCGGCAGCCTCGGTGTTCGGCGCGTCCGTCACCGCCGGAGTCTGACAGCTGGCGTGCCGCTGTGGGTTTCGCTGGTGTTGCAGTTAAAGCTCACCCAGGACGGCCTTGGCCAGCACGTCCAGACCGACGCCGCCGATGTCCAGCGCCCGACGGTGGAATGCTTTCAGGTCGAAGGCCGCGCCTTCGCGGGCCCGGGTCTCGTCGCGCAGCTGCAGCCACACCCGCTCGCCCACCTTGTAGGACGGTGCCTGCCCCGGCCAGCCCAGATAGCGGTCCAGCTCGAACCGCAGGAAACCCTCTGCCATGTGGGCGTGGGTGGACAGCAGTTGCCAGGCCTTGTCATAGGTCCAGTCGCCGCCGCCTACCTCGTCCGGCGCGGTGAACCCGCAGTGCACGCCGATGTCGATGACCACCCGGGCGGCCCGCAGCGACTGGCCGTCCAGCATGCCGAGCAGGCTCGCCGGGTCGTCCATGAAACCGAGATCGGACATCAGCCACTCGGCGTACAGCGCCCAGCCCTCGGCGTGGCCCGAGGTGCCGGCGGCCAGCCGGCGCCAGCTGTTGAGCAGGTTGCGCCGGTAGACGGTCTGCGCCACCTGCAGGTGGTGTCCCGGCACGCCTTCGTGATAAACGGTGGTGAGTTCGCGCCAGGTGCCGAACTGGGTGATCCCGTCCGGCACCGACCACCACATCCGCCCCGGCCGGGAGAAGTCGTCCGACGGGCCGGTGTAGTAGATCGCGCCGACGTGGGTGGGAGCGATCCGGCACTCCAGGGTGCGCAGCGGCGCCGGGATGTCGAAATGCACATCGGCCAGCGCCTCGATCGCCTCGTCGGACGTCCGCTGCATCCAGGCCTGCAGCGCGGCCGTTCCGGACAGCAGCTGGGACGGGTCGCGGTCCAGGTGCGCGATGGCCTCACCGACGCTCGCTCCGGGCAGGATCCGGTGCGCGGTGTCCGCCATCAGCGCCGAGATCCTGGCCAGCTCGCCGATTCCCCAGGCGTAGGTCTCGGCCAGGTCGATCGTGGCGCCGAGGAACTGCCGGGAGAACAATTGGTAGCGCTCCCTGCCCACCGGATCGGCCTCCGGGGCCCGTTCGAGCAGCTCCTCGCCGAGGAACCGGGAGAGCTCGGCGTACCCGTCCTGGGCCGCCAGCGCAGCACGATCCAGGTCGGCGGCCAGTGCTGCCGGCAGCTCCGTGCCGGTTGCCGTCGCCGCGCCCGCCACGTAGCCGGCGAAGAAGCCGGTCGCCCCGAGGTTGTCCTGGCACTGGCTGATGCCGGCTCGCACCTGGCGCTTCGCCGCCACTTCGCCACGGGTAGCTGCCTGCCGCAGCGAGGCCTGATAGCCCTGTAGCGCTGTGGGGATCGCGGCCAGCCGGGTGGCGATCGTGGACCAGTCCGCGACGGTCGCCGTCGGCATCAGGTCGAAGATGTCACGCACCGTCTGCAGCGGGCTCGCGATGTTCTTCAGGTCGGCGGCATCGGCGCTCGCCTGATGCAGCTCACGTTGCAGGGCCAGCCGCTCGTTCATCGCCAGCAGCGTGACCCTGTCCACGTCGTCGGCGGCGCTCTGGCGCTGGAGTTCCTGCAGGGTCCTGTCGGCCAGCGCGTCCATCGCCGCCAGCCCGTCGGGTGAGAGATCGGGCAGCTCGCCGTCGTGGCCGGGCAGCCCCAGATAGGTGGCGCTGATCGGATCCAGCGCAGCCAGTTCGGTGAGGTAGCGCTCGGCCACCGCGTCCACGGCGGTGGCGGCTCGGTTCGTCTCGGGCGGCTGGTTCGGGGTCATGGCAGCTGAACATAGTCGCCCACCCCCGCGCGTGTGATCGTCACCGCTGCCTGCTACCGCTGCGCGGGCGGGAATCGGGCCGGTCAGTAGTCTGCGGGGAGGCAAACTCACGAGGAGAGGCTGTAGATGTCGAAGATCAAGGTAGTAGGAACTGTCGTCGAGCTCGATGGTGACGAGATGACCCGCATCATCTGGCAGTTCATCAAAGACCGGCTGATCCATCCGTACCTGGACGTGAACCTCGACTACTACGACCTCGGGATCGAGCACCGGGACGCCACCGATGACCAGGTCACCGTGGACGCGGCCAACGCCATCAAGCAGCACGGCGTCGGGGTCAAGTGCGCCACCATCACGCCCGACGAGGCCAGGGTCGAGGAATTCGGCCTCAAGAAGATGTACCGCTCGCCCAACGGCACCATCCGCAACATCCTCGGTGGCGTGATCTTCCGTGAGCCGATCGTCATCTCCAACGTTCCGCGGCTGGTGCCGGGGTGGACCAAGCCGATCGTGATCGGCCGGCACGCCTTCGGTGACCAGTACCGCGCCACCGACCTGAAGGTGCCGGGCGAGGGCACCCTGACCATGACCTTCACCCCGAAGGACGGCACCGCCCCCATCGAGCTCGAGGTGTACGAATTCCCGGGCGCCGGTGTCGCGATGGCGATGTACAACCTCGACTCGTCGATCCGCGACTTCGCCCGTGCCTCCCTGCGCTACGGCCTGGACCGCGGCTACCCGGTGTACCTGTCCACCAAGAACACCATTCTCAAGGGCTATGACGGTCGGTTCAAGGACATCTTCGAAGAGATCTTCCAGGCCGAGTTCAAGGCCGATTTCGATGCCGCCGGCATCACCTACGAGCACCGCCTGATCGACGACATGGTGGCCTCGGCGATGAAGTGGGAGGGCGGCTACGTCTGGGCCTGCAAGAACTACGACGGCGACGTGCAGTCCGACACGGTGGCACAGGGCTTCGGTTCGCTCGGGCTGATGACCTCGGTACTCATGACCCCGGACGGCAAGACGGTCGAGGCCGAGGCGGCGCACGG
>JBBQFE010000126.1:0-7830 GCA_038321605.1 Mycobacteriales bacterium
GGCAGGCTGATGACCTTCGTGGTGAAGAGATAGATCGGAAGAATGCCGGCCACCGGCGGAAGCATCCTGGTGGAGAGGAAGAAGAACATCGTGTCCGACCACTTACGTACCGGCCGGATCGACAGGGCGTACGCCGCCGGGGTGGCCAGCACCAGCACCAGCGCCGTGGAGATCAGGCTGGTCTGCAACGAGTTCAGCAATGCGGGCCGGATGCTGTTCGTGGCGCTGAACAGCTCGGAGAAGTTCGCCGTCGTCAGCGGTGCGGTCCAGCTGGGCGGATAGGTCTGGGCCTTGGCCGGCGGGTGCAGCGCGGTCAGCACCATGTAGAGGATCGGAACCAGAAAGATCAGGCCGATGATCCAGGCGCTGATCCCGATCGCGGCGGTGCCGAGATTCCGGCGATAGGCGGGAGTGGTGGCGGGGGTGTCGGTGCGCCTCGGGGTGCGGGGCATGGTGGCGGTCATCAGACTTCTTCCTCCGAGAGCAGTGACGACACGACGCGTAGGCCGAAGGTCGCGACGAGAATTGATCCGAGGACAACCACGACCCCCAGAGCCGATGCGGCGCCGTAGTCCTTGGCCGAGTAGAAGACCTCATAGACCTTGTACGGAATGTTGGTCGAGTTCTGGCCACCGGTCATACCGACGATCGAGTCGAAGTTCTGGACGATGAAGATCGTGCCGAGCGTCGCGCCGAGTTCGATGTAGCGCCGCATGTGCGGCAAGGTCATCGACCGGAACATCTGCCACGGGTTGGCCCCGTCGACGAGCGCGGCCTCGATCACCTCGGTGTCGCGTGATTGCAACCCGGCCAACAGGATCAGCATCATGAACGGCGTCCACTGCCAGATGAGTTCGATCTCGATCGACAGCTTCGGGTGCGTAGTGAGGAAGGAGATGTTCTGGGCGTTCTTCACTCCCAGTTCGCCGAGCAGTCCGTCGACGAGACCGAAGCCCGTCTGCAGCATGCCGTTGCCCCAGAACACAGCTGCAGCGATCGGCACGATCAGAAATGGCGCGATCATCATCGTGCGTACCAGTCCGCGGCCGAAGAACTGATGGTCCAGCAGCAGGGCGATACCGAGTCCGAGCAGAATGCTCACCACGACGACCGTGACCGTCATCTCGATGGACGTCCACACGGCCTGGCGATAGTCCGGAGTGGTGAATACCTGCTTGTAGTTGGAGATCCCGGCGAACGACTTGCCCGGCGCATCCGGTTGGGCGCTCCAGTTCATGAAGGACATGACCAGTGTGGCGACGAACGGCAGCTGCGTCACAACGATCATGAACACCAGCGCAGGCAACAACGGGGCCCGCCGTACCCAGGACTGTTTTCCCCACTTGCTGATCTTCGTGGTCCTGGCGCGCTCGTCGACGACCTTGCTGGTCAGCACCTCCTCGTTCAAAGCGATGCTGCTCATGTACGTCCTCCTCAGGTGTCGGTACCCAACCGTTCGCTCGGGTACTCCTCTGGTGCCAGGCCCAGGAATTTCGGGATTGGTCTGTGTCCGAGGTGGTCCGGCCCTGCCGAATTGAGCGACCGGACCACCTCGACACGCTGACGGGTCGCGCTACTTCTTCTGCTTCGATCCAGCGGCCTGCGCCACCGCCTGGCAGGCATTCAGCGCAGAGTCCACGCTGGACGACCCTGCGATGGCGCTACTGATGTCCTTGGCGCACGAAGTTCCGAAGTCGGTGAAGGACGGGATGCCCACGAACTGGATGCCGTTGTAGGGGCGCTTCGCGATGCCGGGATTGGCGGCCGGTGCGTTCTTGATGGCGTCCAATGTCGGAGTGGCGAAGGAGCCCGCGATCTTGAGGTAGGTCGGATCGGCATACGTGGAGGCGCGCTTGCCCGCCGGGATGTTCGTCGGTCCACCGGTACTCGGGTTCGCGGTGTCCTGGGCGACCAGCTGCTCGTAGGCCTTGCTGGAGGCCCAGCTCACGAACTTGGCCGCATCGTCCTGATGCTTGGATGCCTTCTCGATCGCCCATGCCCAGGTGTAGAGCCAGCCGGCCTGCGGGGTCTGGTCATGCGGCGCCGAGACGTACCCGATCTTGCCCTTCACCGGAGAATCAGAGGCTTCCAGGGATCCGGCGGCAGACGTCGCGTCGTACCACATTGCCGTCTTACCGCCCTGCAGCGCAGCCAGGCACTGCGGGAAGCTGAAGGTGGCGGCCCCGGCCTCCCCGTGCTGCTTGATGAGGTCGACGTAGAAGTTGGTCGCGGCCTTGAATCCACCCGTGTTGACCTGAGCGTTCCAGTTCTCGTCGAACCAGGTACCGCCCATGGTGTTGACCACGGTGGTCAGCGGCGCAAGGTTGTCACCCCATCCGGCCAGTCCCCGCAGACAGATTCCCTTGAGGCCAGGTTGCGCTCCGTCGATCTTGGCCGCGAGGTCGGCAACCTCCTGCCACGTCGGATTCGCGGGCATCGTAAGGCCCTTTGACGCGAAGAGGTCCTTGCGGTACATGAGAAAGGACGACTCACCGTAGAAGGGCTCGCCGTAGACCTTGTTGTTGTACGACAGTGCGGCCGTCATCGACGGCAGGATGTCGCCCTGATCGAAAGTGGGATCTGCGGCGATTCCCTGCATGTCTGAGATCCAGCCGGCCTTTGCATAGTAGGGAATCTCGAAATTCGAGAGCGTCGCCACGTCGTACTGGCCGGTCTGGTTCGCGAACTCGGTACTGGCGGTGTCACGCATGTCCTGTTCCACCTTGACCACGAAGTTCACCTTGATGCCGGTGTCCTTGGTGAAGTTGGCTGCGGTGATCTTCTGCAGTTCCAACATCTGCGGGTTGTTCACCATCAGCACGTTGATGGAATGCGCGCCGCTTCCGCTGGAGCTCTTGCCCGCTCCGGAACAGGCCGTGGCACCGACCATCGTCAGGGCCGCCAGAGCGGCGACCGCCATCCCCTTGCGGGTTCTTACTGTGATCAAGGTGACCTCCGAAAGGTGTGATCGGCGCAGCGCCGATCGCCAGGTGAGTGGTTGCTTGTTCCGAACTGGCCAAGTCCGGCTGATGCTCCTTGGCAGCGGTGCCACCAAAGCTTGTGTTGCGTCCCCAGAGGGTTACGCGGTGTTCGACGCCCTGAGACGCCCCGGGTGCTCAGACACGCGAGACCGCCAGGCCCGTTGCCTCGAGCTGCTGGACTGCGGTGTCGCTGAGGTTGGTGTCGGTCACGAGTCGTTCGAACTCGCTGAGGCGTGCAAAGGTTGCGAAGGAGTCCGATCCGTACTTCGAGCTGTCCGCCACCAGCAGCCGCCGGCGGGCGGAACGCATCGCGGTCGCCTTGACCGTGGCTATCTGGCCGTCGGGCACGGTGGCGCCGTGCTCGACGGAGATGCCGTTGGCTCCGATGATCGCCAGATCGAGCACCAGGCCGAGCAGGGTGTTCACGGCCCACTGGTCCACACAGCCGAGGGTCTTCGCTCGTAGCCGGCCACCGATCACGATCACCTCGACATTGGGGCGTTCGGCGAGCAGCGTGGCGATGGGCAGCGAACCGGTTACGACGGTGATCGGATGGGTGGGGAACAGTCGCTCGGCGACCAGCTGGGGCAGGTACCCCTCGTCGAGGAAGATCGCTTCCGCGGTGCCCAGGAAGCTGATCGCCGCCGAGGCGATGCGCCGCTTCTCCTCGGGGTGGCGGGTGGCTCGAGCGGTCAGGGCGCTCTCGAACCGCAACCGCTCGACGGCCACGGCGCCGCCGTACACTCGCCGCAACATGCCCTGCTCCTGTAGGGCGTTCAGATCGCGGCGGATGGTCTCCGCCGCGAGCGACAGCTCGTGCGAGATGGCGGCGACGTCCAGGCGACCGCGTTCACGGGCGCGCTCGATGAGCCACTGGCGGCGTTCGATTGCGTACACCTGGCTGCCCGTCCTTGTAGAAGTTGTGACCGGTTAGTGCCGGTGCCGTCGAAGTGTGAGCCTTGACACCATGGAGCGCAAGGGCGTTCGACGGCACGGCTTTGGTCAGAATGATCGGTCGATGCCCGGTTGTGCCCGAACTCGCGAAACGCCGCTTACGCCGGACACACACTCATCCGACGAGGGGCCATGGCCTTTCGGCGGACTCACCGAAAGCATTGACTGGAAGCGCTTTGCCCCCGCGGCCAACGTGGCGGGCATGAGCACGATGCGGACAGGAGACGGGCAACCCAAAATTGGTGAATTTGTTACCTGTGCCTCGGCGCGTCGGCGACGGCCGCACCCGTCCGTAGGGCATCGGCCCGCGCTGTGCAGGTCAGCGGGAGTCGCTGCCGCCGGCCCCGCCGGCGAGCAGGACCGCCGAACGGCCGGCCTCCAGGCGGGCCACCGGAACCCGGAAGGGTGAGCACGAAACGTAGTCCACCCCGAGTGCATCGAAGAAGTGGATCGACGTCGGATCACCGCCGTGCTCACCGCACACGCCGACCGGTAGGCCAGGGCACGCAGCGCGCCCCTCCGTGATGGCGATCCGGATGAGACGACCGACGCCGAGCTCGTCCAATCTCTCGAATGGGGAGTGCTCGAAGATTCGCGCCTTGAGGTACGCCGGGAAGAACGCACCTTCGACGTCATCCCGGCTGAAACCCCAGGTGGTCTGAGTCAGATCGTTGGTGCCGAAGGAGAAGAAATCAGCGGACGGGGCGATCGTGCCGGCAATCAGGGCGGCCCGTGGCAGCTCGATCATGGTTCCGATCGGCAGGTCCAGCGGCACCCCGGAATCGGCCGCAGCCTCGCTCAGCACCCCTTCCAGCTCCCGGCGGGTGATTTCGAGTTCCTCGGCCGTGGCGATCAGCGGAATCATGACTTCAGCCCGCACGCTGCGGCCAAGTTTCGCCAACTCGATGATCGCCTGCGCCACGGCCCGGGTCTGCATCGCGAACAGTCCGGGCACCATGAAGCCCAGCCGGACGCCGCGCAGGCCCAGCATCGGGTTCACCTCGTGCATCCGGTTCACCGCGGCGAGCAGACGCGCATCGCGATCCACCGACACCCCTCGCTCGCGGGCGAGGGCGACCCTGACCGCGAGCTCCGTCCGATTCGGCAGGAACTCGTGCAGCGGTGGATCGATCAGCCGAATGGTCACCGGCAGGCCGTCCATCGTCCGGAAGATCTGAAAGAAGTCCGCCCGTTGAAGCACGAGCAGCGCCGCCAGGGCATCGGCAATCTCGGCGTCGGTGTCGGCGAGCACCATCCTTTCCACGAAGTGCCGTCGATCTCCGAGGAACATGTGCTCGGTTCGACACAGACCGATGCCCTGTGCGCCGAACCTTCTGGCCCGAGCGGCGTCCTCCGGGGTGTCGGCATTTGCCCGCACCTCCAGCCGGCGGCGCGAATCGGCATGGGTCAGCAGCGCATGCACCGCGCGTACGAGCTCGTCGGTGTCCGCGGCGTCGGGGTCGAGCCTGCCCTCGAGGTAGTCGACGATAGGTGGCGGTTCCACGGGTACCTGGCCGAGGTAGACCGCACCCGTGGTGCCGTCCACCGAAATGCAGTCGCCCTCGATGATCACCACGTCGCCGGCGGTGACCCGGCGGTTCTCGTAGTCCAACACCAGGGAATCCGCGCCGCAGACACAGGGCTTGCCCATGCCGCGCGCGACGACCGCCGCGTGTGCGGTCTTGCCACCTCGAGTGGTGAGAATTCCGGTCGCTGCCACGATGCCCGCAAGGTCGTCCGGGGTGGTTTCCCGTCGGATCAGGATCACCTGATCTCCGGCTGCGGCTCGTGCGACCGCCGTGGCCGAATCGAAGACCGCGAGTCCCACCGCGGCGCCAGGAGAGGCGTTGACGCCGGTCGCAATGCGGATGGTGTCCGCGCTGGGCAGGAACTGGCCGAACATCAGCTGCCCCAGGTCGTGTCCGGTGACCCGGCGCAAGGCCTCATCGAAGTCGATCACGCCCTCCATGACGAGTTGGTGGGCAATGCGGAACGCAGCGGCGGGCGTCCTTTTACCCACCCGGGTCTGCAACATCCACAGCACGCCGCGCTCGATCGTGAACTCGATGTCGCACAGGTCCCGGTAGTGCCGCTCGAGAATCGCCGAGTTGTGCAGCAACTTTTGGTAGCTGGTCGGGTCGAGCCGCGCGAGTTCCGAGATCGGCAGGGCGTTGCGGGCGCCGGACACGACGTCCTCGCCCTGCGCATCGCAGAGGTAGTCGCCGTACAGGCCCGGTTGCCCGGAGCCGGGGTCACGGGTGAATGCGACTCCGGTTCCCGAGGTGGTACCCCGGTTGCCGAACACCATCGCCATGACGTTGACCGCAGTGCCGAGGTCGTCCGGTATCTGTTCCTGCCTGCGGTAGAGCTGGGCACGGTCGGTATGCCAGGAAGTGAAGACCGAACGGATCGCCAGCGCGAGTTGGGAGCGAGGGTCCTGCGGGAAGGGCTGACCAGTCCGGTCGGCGACGAGCTGCTTGAACTCCGCCACCACCCCGCGCAGCGTGGCTGCCGGCATTGCCGATGCGGAGCTACCGGCACCGTCGGCCGCGCGGTCCAGAATGGCGACGAACTCCTCGTTGTCGATGCCCAGAACCGTGCGTCCAAACATCTGGATCAGCCGCCGATAGGAGTCGAGTGCGAACGCCTCGTCGCCCACCCGAGCGGCCATCCCCTTGACCGACCGGTCGTTGAGCCCGATGTCGAGGATTGTTTCCATCATGCCCGGCATGGAGTACCTCGCTCCGGAACGGACCGACACCAGCAGCGGATCGTCGGGGTCGCCGAGGCGTCGGCGGCTTCGCTCCTCCAGCAGTCGCAGGTGGCTGTCGATTTCGGCGTCCAGGGAGTCAGGCTCCAGACCGGTCTTCAAGAAGTGCCGGCAGGCCTCGGTGGTGATCGTGAAGCCGGGGGGCACCGGAAGGCCCAGGTTGCTCATCTCGGCCAGGCCGGCGCCCTTGCCACCCAGCAGGTCCGCCATGTCCCTGCTGCCCTCGCCGAAGTCGTAGACATACTTGGTGGATGCGGGGCTCATCTGCTCGGTCTGGACGGAAAGCATGTGGTCACTCGCTCCTCGAGAAGTCGGCTGACATCGCTCCTGACGCTAGGTTCAATGCCGGTTGCCGATAAGGGCCGAAGGTCACACGCAGCACGGTTCTTGCCGGGCCCGAAGCCGCAGTCGGGACCTTCGGCCCTCACCCGAGCGCTGCGCTGCGTGGGACGTTTCTTGCATGACTGCAGCGATCGGATCGAGAACCCAACTGTTACGGCAGGCCGCCGTCCGCGCCGCGCTCGCTCCTTCGGTGCACAACACCCAACCGTGGCGGTTCGTGCTGCACGCCGACAGGCTGGACGTGTTCGCCGATGAGCGGCGACGCCTCGAGGTGCTCGACCCCGACCAGCGCCAACTGCTGTTGAGTTGCGGCTGCGCGGTGTTCAACGCCCGGGTGTCGTTGGCGGCGGCTGGTTACGAGTCGGTGGTCACGTTGCTGCCCGATTCGGCGCAACCCGAGCTGCTCGCCACCCTCACCCTGCCACTGGAGGCCACGGACTGGATCGGGATCGGCGAGTTGGACGCGTTCATAGAGCAGCGCCGAAGCAACCGGCGCCGGTACTACGGCGAGGCGGTGCCCGCGCAGGAGATCCACCAGCTCGCCCATGCCGCCGGCGCGGAAGGCGCCGCCCTGTTCCAGGTCACCGAGGAGTCGCACCGAACTGCCCTCGCCACTCTCAGCCAGGAGGCGGAATCGATCGAAGTCGGAAATCCCGCCTACCTCGCCGAACTGCGGACCTGGACGAGCGACGATCCCCGCCGGCTCGATGGCGTCCAGGCGATGACCGTGCCGCTGTCGGGCGAACATCCCACGTCGAGTCTGCCGGTCAGGGACTTCGACAC
>JBBQFE010000127.1:0-7789 GCA_038321605.1 Mycobacteriales bacterium
GGCCGCGAAGCCGAGGGCGATCGCGAGCAGTGCCCACGCGCCCACCAAAGGAACGATCACCACACGATGGGCCAGCACGGTGCGACGGATTGGCATCAGCCACCGAGGTACCGGGACGACCGGCACCGCTGCCACCTGTCGTACAGGAGCGTTCATGACGGGTTCACCGCCGGGTCGAGCCAGTGCTCCATGGCGACGATCAACGCTGACACCAGCCGATCGAAGCTGCGATCCACGTCGGCGGGCAGGCCGAACCCGCCCTCGGATTCGAGCGTCACGAAGCCGTGCAACGCCGCGCGCAGTGCCCTGGTGGCATCGACCGCATCGTCACCGTGCAGCCGGTAGCCCGTGAGCACGTCGAAGACCACCCCCGCCGCCGCCAGGCCCGCCTCGTGATCGGCGGTGTCGCCGGGCGCCGCGGCGCGGACGGTTGCCTGGTACTGACCCGGGTGGCGCGCGGCCCATGATCGGTAAGTGGCTGCAAGCGCCCGCACCGCATCACCGCGGGTTCGTCCGACCGCTGCCCTGCGCAACACGTCGGCGAGCTCGGTCTTCGCCCTGACCGCGATCTCTCGGTGCAGACCGGTGGTTCCGTCGACGTGCTTGTAGAGGCTGGGCAAACGCACGCCGAGCTGCTGGGCGACCGCTGCCAGCGTCAGGCTCTGCAGACCCACGTCATCAGCTATCCGAACCGCGGATTCGGTGACGATCGCGGTCGTGAGCCCCGCTCTAGGCATGGGGTGTGACCTCGTTGATGAAGCGCAGCACCGCGGGATTGACGGTGTCAGGTTGCTGAGCGTGCGGGTAGTGCCCCGCCTCGGCCACCAGGATCACGTCGCCGCCGATCTGCGCGGCGATCCAGTCGGCCTCGCCTCTCGGATCGGGGAAGTCGGGGTCCTTGTCCCCCATCACGATCAGGCTCGGAGCTGCCACTCGGGCCAGCGCCTCGGCGGCTGACGCATGACTGGTCCGGGCCGTCAGTGAAAACGCGGCGGCGTGTCCGGGGCGGCGCATGGCGGCACCGACCGCGCGCCGATATGCGTCGAAGTCGTCGGGCTTGCGTCCGGCGTACAACGACGGAAGGTAGGAGCGCCACGTCAGCGCAGCCCACGGGCGCCAGAGAGCAATCCTCAGTAGCAGTCGGGTGAAACGGCTGGTCGGTTGGTCGCGTACGAACGGCCCGATGAGGATCATTCCCGCAACGAGCTCGGGGCGGCGAGCAGCGAGCACCACCGCCGCACCTGCACTCAGCGAGTTGCCCACGATGATGGCCGGCGCACCCAGCTGGTCGAGCAGGGCAGCCAGGTCTCCAGCGGTCTCGTCGTCACCGTAGCTGGCAAAACCACCCGAGGAGTCGCCGTGCCCACGAAGGTCGGCCGTCGCCACCCGATAGCCCGCGGCCACGAGGTAGGGCGCCATCGCCCGGAACGACGCGCGCACGTCGCCCAGTCCAGGGCTGAGCAGAACCAGCGGCCCGTCCCCTCGGACCGTGTAGGCAATGGTGCCTCCGGCGACGCTCAGGTGGCGGATCGAGTTTGCTTCGGTGGTCGTCATGGCGAGCCTTAACTAGTCGGATTAGCCTTACGGCTAATCTAGTTAGCTAACCCCGCCAAAGTCAACCCGATCTGCGAATTGACGAGTCAGCGGACCTCAGCGGGCCGCGACCACGGTGGTGTAGCCCACCGGGTGATCTTGTCCACGTTCCAGAAAGTGCTCGTTCAACGCCTGCGCCAACAGATCGTGCTGAAAGTCGTCACTGTCGAGCAACCCGAGCACGTACGCCTCGACCTCTACCTCACCCGCGGTGCCACCGACGCTCACCTGTCGAATCCACAACTCGTCGTAGGTCATACCCGAGAGGTCCATGCCGTCGCGAAGACTGAGGCCCGCGTTGTTCGCTGGTGTCGGGGTCCGATCCGGGAAACCCGGCTGTTGCCGTTCATGCCGATCCACGGTGCACCCCCCAAGGGGTTGACCGGCCATGGTTTGACCGTATCTCAACCATAGTCCAATCCGTCCGCATGTACGCTGCCAGCAGTTCAGTCTCCGAACGCAAACGGTCTTGGTGCGGACCCACGGCAGGGGTTCGCACGGGCCACCGCAGATAGGTCTGGTGTCGAGGTGGATGCTGTCGTGAGCTTCGATTCGTCACCGGTCGCGCTGGCTACGTTGTATGCCGACGTCAGCCACCGGCTCGCCCTGAGTGCGAATGCCGGCATGACGAACGCGATGGCCGCAGTCGCCGAAGCGGCCGTGCAGGTGGTGCCGGGAACCGAGTTTGCCAGCATCACCAAGGGCAGTAATGGCCGCTTCACCACGGTCGGCCAGACCGATCCGGACGCGACCCGGGCCGACGCCATCCAGTACGAACTCAACAGCGGACCCTGCGTGGATGCCGCGGTCGAGGATCGGGTCTTTCGCACCGGCGATCTGGCGCACGACAAGCGGTGGCCGGAGTTCGGGCCTCGCGCACACGACGCCGTCGGCATCTGCTCGATGCTGTCATTCCGGCTCTACTTCGAAGACGACGCAGTGATGATCGCTGCCCTGAACCTCTACTCGAAGAAGCCCGATGCCTTCGACACCATCTCCCAGACGGTGGGCATGGTGGTGGCGACTCACGGCGCGCTGGCGATCGTCGCCGCCAGGGCCAACGAGAAGGCCGCCAATCTGACCGTCGCGCTGGAGAGCAACCGTGAGATCGGCGTCGCGATGGGCATCATCATGTCGAGGCACATGGTCACGCGGGACCAGGCCTTCGACCTGCTCCGGATCGCCAGCCAGAATTCCAACCGCAAGATGGCAGAGATCGCCGCGGACGTGGCGGACACCGGCGCGCTCGACCTGCCCACTCCGCGACCGCGCTGAGCTGCGATGTCCGTTCGGCCGACGGGTGACGCCCGCGCCGTGACCCGATCACCGAACCTGCGGTTACTGACCATCGTGCTGGCAGCGGCCTGCGGTCTGTCGGTGGCCAACATCTACTACTGCCAGCCGTTGCTGGACCTGATCGCGCACGACTTCCACACCAGCCAGGGCAAGGCCTCGATCGTCGTCACCGCGACACAGCTCGGCTACGCCCTCGGCATCGTGCTGCTGCTTCCACTCGGCGACCTGCTGGAGAACCGGGCGTTGACCTCCAGAGTCCTGCTGGTCACTGCAGTCGTTCTCGGCTTCGCCGCCGTCGCACCCAATCTCACTACGTTTCTCATCCTTTCGACGCTGGTCGGAGTCACCTCGGTCGTCGCCCAGATCCTTGTTCCGCTGGCCGCGCACCTCGCGCCCGAGGGCGAGCAGGGCCAGTTCGTAGGTCGGGTGATGAGCGGCCTACTGCTGGGTATCCTGCTGGCACGGACCTTCTCCAGCTTGCTTGCTGCCGCCTGGGGCTGGCGGAGCGTCTACGCGATTTCGGCCGCCATGATCGTTGTCACGGCGTTGGTGCTGGCTCGGGTGCTGCCACAACGGCGGCCCGAACGCACCCCCGGCTATCGCTACCTGATGTCATCGGTGTGGCGCATCGCGCGCACGGAGCCGGCGCTGCGCAGACGGGCGGCCGGGCAGACCCTCATGTTCGCGTCCTTCTCCTGCTTTTGGACCTCCATCGCCTTCGAGTTGATCTCCGGGCATCACCTCACCCAAACCGGCATCGCCCTGTTCGCGCTGGTCGGCGCCGCCGGTGCCGCCGCCGCGCCCATCGCCGGGCGGCTCGCCGATCGCGGCCTGGGTACGGCGTTCACGGGGGCGGTGTTCGTGCTGGCCATCGCGGCGATGGCGCTCGCCGGGTTCGGTGCTCACAGCCTGGTTCTGCTCGCCGTCGCCGGGGTGGCCCTCGATCTGGCCGTCCAAGGTCACCAGGTGTTGAGCCAGCAGGAGATCTATCAGCTCGTACCGGCAGCGCGCGCACGGATCAACACGGTGTTCATGGGGACCGTCTTTCTCGGCGGCTCCGCCGGGTCAGCCGCGTCCGGCCTGCTCTACGAGCGTTACGGGTGGACGGGTCCGGCGACTCTCGGTGCGATCCTGCCCACGATCGGACTCGGTCTGTGGACCGGATCGCAGCTGCTACGCCGACGGTCCGCGGTCGTTGTCAGCGTCGGCTGACCGCGATCATGCGTCAGAGGTCCTAGCGATCGTTGCGCTGGCCCGGCGAACCGCGCGCACCGGTTCGGCCGGTAGCGACCCGACGAGAAAGTCGTAGCTGTTCCGGAGCACTGACGCGGCCCGCGAACCCGCCGCCGCCTGGGCATGAATTGCTGAGAGCCAGTCCGCAAGATCGCCCCAGCCGGGGGCGGCCAACGATCCCCCGACCTGCTGAACCGAGAGGGCAGCGCATAGATTCGCAAAGGCCATCCGTTGCCGGAGCGGCCATCCCCGCAGTGTGGCCAGCACGAACGAGGCGGCGAAGACATCACCCGCGCCGGTGGCATCCACTGCATTGACCGGCAGCGAGGGTACCCATTCCTCCTCGCCGGTCAGGGAGTCGATTCCGATCGAACCCTGACCGCCGCAGGTCACCACCACGACCGGAACGCTGTCGGCCAGCTTCAACAGTGCGGCACGTGGGTCGTCGGTCCTGGTGTACGCCATCGCCTCGGTGCTGTTGGGCAGAAAGGCGTGCAGGTCTGCCAGTTGCTCCAGCACGACCGGTGACCACTGCTGGGTGGGGTCCCAGCCGACATCGCCGAACAGCAGCATGCCTGCTTCGCTCGCACGCGCCACCCATTCCTCGGCGTTGTCGCCGAGGTGCACCACACCGGCCGCGGCGTCCGGCGGGTCGGTGATGAGCTGGGAACCAGCGGGCGGCACGGGATGGCTGTGGGTCACCATCGCGCGATCACGCTGCACCGCAAGGGATACCGTGACCGGCGAGTGCCAGTCCGCGATCCTGCGGGACAGCGACAGGTCGACGCCCTCCTGTTCGGCCAGGGTTCGCCAGAGGAAGTCACCGTAGACATCATCGCCGAAGGTGGCGGCAAGGCCGGTCCGCAGTCCGAGGCGGCTCGCCGCAACCGCCAGGTTGGCGATACCCCCCGGGCAGGATCCCATCCCGTCGGCGAGCAGTTCCGTGCCGTTGGTGGGCAGCGCCGGCAGGCCGGTGAGGACGATGTCGAAGAACACCGTGCCCTGCATGATCACATCCAGTCGTCCAGCTTCCAGGACCACCATCTCAGCGCAGCCCCAGGGTGCGATCCACCACGAATTCGATGACCACGCGAGCAGGATTCGCCCGCGGCACGCGGTAGCGCTGGGCATAACGCAGCTCGGCATCGAGCACGGCCGCCGGGTCCCGACGCAGCACGGCCGTGCCCTCGAGGGTCGACCACCGGGCCCCCTCGAACTGGCAGACCGCCACCCGTGCCGACCCGTCCGCCTGCTCCACGTTGCGGGCCTTTCGGGAGGTGTCAGAGCAGATGACGCGCGCGATGGAGGTGTCGAAGTCGAGCGTGACGCCGACCGGGACGACGTGCGGTGAGCCGTCGGGACGCAGGGTGGTCAGGGTTGCCAGCCTGCGTTCCGTCCAGAACGTGCTGAACTCCGCTGACCAGTTCGACGCTGTCGACATCCCGGCTACCTCTCGTGATCGTGAATCGGTATGCACCGTGCACCGGTGGAACCGGCCAGACGGTTGGCAGCTGCCAGCCTGGCACGGGCGGACCGGTAACCGCACGCGGCAGTCGGCAACCTCGCCGACACGGCCGCCGCCGCGGCCCGCACCGCCGTACTACGGTCGGTACATGCACCCGGTACTCGATGCGCTCTCCGCTGACCCCCGTCATGCCTTGCTGGCCGTGGACTTCGACGGCACCCTGTCCCACATCGTCGACGATCCGAGCCAGGCGAGGCCCGCTGACGGAACCATCGGAGCGTTGACGGCGCTCGCCGTTGCGGGTGTCCAGGTCGCGGTCGTGACCGGTCGCGACGCGGAGACCGTGTTGGCGCTGGGTGGGCTCACCGACATTCCCCAGCTGGTCGTCAGCGGCCTGCACGGCGCGCAGACCTGGCGGGACGGCGTCCTGCAGAGCGCGCCGGAGCCGGCAGGAATCCAGTCCCTGCGGGCAGCGCTGCCCTCGGTACTGCAGGAGGTGGATCCAGCCGTCTGGCTGGAGGACAAGCTCCTGTCGCTGGTGGTGCACACCCGGCCGGCGGGCGACCCGGAGGCAGCCCTGGAGTCGTTGCGACGGCCGGTCTCAGCCCTCGCCCACCAGCACGGCCTGGACGTAGTGGCGGGAAAGAACGTGCTCGAGATCAGAATCCCCTCGCTGTCCAAGGCCGATGCCCTGCAATCGCTGCTGGGTCCGCAGGTGACCACCGCGGTCTACGCCGGAGATGACCTCGGCGATCTGCCGGCCATGACGGCACTTCGCGACTGGTCCACCGGAACCGGTCGCCACGGTCTGGCGATCGCGGTAGGCGATCTGGCCGAGGTCACCCAGGCCGCTGATCTGGTGTGCGCGGACCCTGATGAACTCGCCGAACTGCTGTCCGCGCTGGCCCGCCAGTCGCAGGTCAGTCCGAGCTGACCGCTTCGATCTGCGCCTTGAACCAGTCGGCCGGGGCGGCGCCCTGCGCTGCCGCCTTGAGCTTGGCTGATCGCAACTGCCTTTCCATCTCTGGCATCTCGAGGACCAGCCGCAGCGCGGCCGCCGTTCCGGTGATGTCGAACGGGTTCACCAGGACCGCGTCCGTACCGAGTTCGTCGACCGCGCCGGCCTGCCGTGACAGCACCGGAATCCCGTTGCGTTCGGTGAGCACGCAGCCCTCCTTGACCACCAGGTTCATCCCGTCGCGGATCGGGTTCACCAGCAGGACGTCGGCCAGCCGCATCGCAGCCAGCGAGCCCGGATAGTCCTCCTCCACCTCGAGACGGAGCGGCGTCCAGCTGTCCGTCCCGAACTCGTCATCGATCTCATCGGCCAGCCGGCGCACCTCTGCGGTGTAGGCACGATAGTCGGCGAGGTCGTGCCGGGACGGGTAGGCGAAGGCCAGGTGCACCACCTTGTTGTGCCAGGCAGGATTCGCCCGCAGGAACTCCCGGTAGGCCATCAGCCCGCGCAGGATGTTCTTGCTGAGCTCGGTCCGATCGACCCGGGTGATCACCTTGCGATCACCGACGATCTTCTGCAGCGTGCGCAGCTTCGCCTCCGAGTCGCGCCTGGTCGCCCGCTCCTGCATGGCGGTCACGTCCACACCCAGCGGAAACACCTGGACCGATACCTGACGTCCGTCCCGCGCACTGACCGTGCCACCCACGTCGTGGTACTCGACCTGCACCCGCAGCAGGTCCCGGCAGCAGTCGAGAAATGCCCTCGCCCAGCGGGCCGTGTGAAATCCGAGCACGTCGGCACCGAGCAAGCCGTCCAGGATCTCTGCGGCGATGTCATCGGGGAACAGTTCGAAATAGTCACTCGGTGCCCACGGAGTATGCGTGAAGTGCGCGATCCGCAGATCCGCCCGGCGCGCACGAAGCATGGCCGGCACCAGGTTCAGGTGGTAGTCCTGCACCATCACGGTCGCACCCGGCGCCGACTCCTCGTCCAGTGCCGCGGCGAAGGCGTGACTGTACCGGCGATAGGCCGTCCACTGCCTGCGCCAGTTCGCATCGAAAACGGGGGTACGGGCGGTGTCATAGAGCAGATGCGCGACGTACCACATCGCCGAGTTCGCGATACCGTTGTAGGCCTGGCGAAACGTGGTCGGATCGATCGGGAGCATGCGGACGTCCACACCGTCGAGCAGATCGACCGAGGCATCGGCGCCGGACACGTGACCGTTCATCGCCTCCGCGGCG
>JBBQFE010000128.1:0-7730 GCA_038321605.1 Mycobacteriales bacterium
AATGTCGGTGTCTGTGGCAACGTCCCCGACTTCGCCAGCCCGGCCGGCTACTTCACTCAGTACTGCGGAAATGCCTTTGAGAACCCTGGCCCCTGTAACGGCAGAGGTGCTCCATTGTGGAACGACGCCGCTTCAGACATCAACGAGAACAAGACGCTGGCCGTGCGGGCCGACTACGACCAGAACTATCACGGGACTGGCTTCGCCCTCGGTTCGGAGAACTCGGGTGTCGACATGATCAGCCTGAGAAGCAACGTCATGTTGAACAACAACCGGTCGCAACGGTTCTTCTCCTGATGCTTGGACGTGGCACGCCGTATCTTGCCGCCGCGATGGTGGGTGCGGTGGCGATCACCGGGTGCAGCAAGAGCCACCGCCCAGAGGGCCCTGCGCCGCGATCGACAGTGGTGGCCCAGTCAGCACCGACCCTGAACCATGCGACACCGACAGCCAGCGGTACGGGCAGGAACACGACCGCGACGTCAGCTCCTGTCCTTCCGGTCCTTGCTTATGAATTGTCGGCCAGCCAGCTTTCACTGCTGAATCGGGCTGTGATGCAGCTGACCTCCAGCTGTATGGCCCGGTTCGGGTATCAGTACGGCCGCACGCTCCCAACATCGACCGCCCCGCCCGATCCGATGGATCGCCGGTACGGGGTCATGAGCCTCGCGGCCGCTCAAACGTACGGTTATCACCTCTCCGCTGAGGACGGTGGAAGCAACCCGGAAGCCAGCGGCAGCAGCGGAACGGACGGTAATCTGAGCGCTGCCGAACAAGCGGTCCTGAGCGGGTCCAACTCGGCCGGCGGCAATGTCCCAGCCGGGGGATGTCATGGCGAAGCCCAGCAGAAACTCAGCGCCGGCGCGGGCGACAGTCAAACCCAGGAGGCCAAGGCACTCGGAATCGTGAACCAGATCAACCAAGACAGCTACACACACTCGCAGACCGAGCCGTCCGTGGTGGCCGCGTTCAAAGCCTGGTCGTCCTGCATGACCGGCAAGGGTTACTCCTTCACCAGCCCGAACGACGCCATCAACTCCGCCGATCTATCGCAACCCAAACCCTCATCGGCAGAGATTCGGCTGGCCATCGCCGACATGACCTGCAAGACAGCAACCAATCTCATCAAGATCTGGGAAAGCACCGAGACATCCCTTCAGAACTCGGGTATTCAGAAGAATGTCCAAGTGCTCGCGGACACCAAATCCCGCAACGACGAGCGAGTCAAGAAGGCGGCCGAAGCCGTCGGCAGCTCACCGCCCTGATGACTGGTCCAGACGATTCCGCTTCCTATTAGCGCGCCCTTATAAGCAAGGTGGTTCCCGTGCGTGTTCGCCCTGCCCTTCGTTCCACATCGCTCGTTGCGACTGTGGTGATTGCCCTTACCGTTCAGGCAGTTTCTGCCTCGCATGCGAGCGCTGCCCCGATCTGATGAGCGCACCAGACAAGCCCACGTTCCCTGCGCCAGCACAGGCCATTGGTTCGACGCATGGAAGCATCGACTCCATGTCCCCCAAAAGGGCGTCACCCGTAGTGACCGCACTGCTGGTGCTACTCACGGTCGCTGGACTAGTCGCACTGATTCTTGGCTGCATCTACGCCGCCTACGCCAACTCTGCAACCAATCGCCAGGGAAATGACCTCGCAGGAATCGCGGTTGGACTCGGTCTTGAACTTGCCGGATTCGGAGCAATCGTCGCAAGCGTAGGCATCATAGTGCTGATAAGCCGCTCGCGGCGTCGATGAACAACGTAACCAACGAATCTGGCGTCTTCCGACAGCGGCGCGAGTCGAATTACCTCTCTGAAGGCTCGTGAGTATGAAGGATCTATCTCGCTACCGGGCCCGGTCAACTGCACGCCCTGCGTGCGGTCGCACTCACCAGCCGCTCAGCCAGCGCTGCCAACCCGGGATCAGAGGCTAACTCCAACTCCTTGCCCGGCGCCTGAACCACTAGCCAGGATCGGCTCGAAGATCAGCCACTACACCAAATCCCGGGACTTGACCCGACAGGACCGGCTACAGACGGAGTTCGGCAACTTGCGGTCTTCAACTAGAGCTGTCGGGACCGGTGTTCGGGGCCGGTGCATAGAGGTGAAAGTCGGAGACCTCACAATCCCTGGGTCGTCGGTTCGAGCCCGATCCGCCCAACAATCCTTGTGAAACACGGACCTCGGTCTTGTCCACAGAGGTCCGCGATCCCGCATGTCGATCGCGCGGACGTGTGAACGTGAGTAGGAATCGTGCGTTCGCCGTTCGCCGTTCGCCGTTCGCCGTTCGGCACTGGAGCGGAGATCGCCGCCGCAACCTGATCCCCGGCGGTAAGTCCCTACCTGGCGGCTCCGTGCATTCGCCGCGCGTGCAGTTCAGGCTGCCGGAGGAGTTGCGCACGCAGGCAGAGCAAGTTGCTGAGGATGAGGGTGTCAGTCTCGCTGCGTCGGCTCGGCACGCGCTCGAGGACTACCTGCGTTCGCGAACCTCGTAGCGCGCGGCCCGTCGCAGCCCGCGCCGGGTGTTGCTCGCACGGTTACCAGCACAGCAGGCTGGCAGAGCTAGCTCAACCGACGTCGGCGTCGGCCGGCTACCAGGCACGCCGCCGCAATCACCAGTAACAGCAGGGCGATCCCGGCCAGCCGCACCGCGTCGAACCCGGTGCTGGCCAGGATTCCGCCGCCGCCATGGCTCGAAGCCAAAGAATTCTTGGCCACCGCCACTAGCTGGATCGCCGTGCCCGGCAGCACCGCAAGCGGCGCCGGGTCGGCGAACGTTATCGAGGTCGCCGACAGCGCAGTGATCTTCGTGCTGAACGGGGTCGAGCCGCGCAGATCGACGCTGATCGTGTCGCCGACGGCGAACCACTGCTGGCCGCCGACGCCGGTGTTCGGGAACAACGAGGCCAGGCTGCAGACCGACGCGGTGCGCTGTCCCGCGAGCAACGGCTTGGCCAGGCAGGTCTGCGGCGCAATGGCGAACGGGCCGGCAGGTGGCGACCAGGTCGCCCACACCCCGCTCGCGTAACGCACCAGTCGGTCCGGCGCCGCCTCCTCTACGGGTGCCGCGCCCCGGACGTAACGCACGCCAGCGGTTGAAGCGGTTACCGGCCGTACCGCGGCGTACGGTGCCTCGACCGCCGCTGGTGCAGCCTGGGCCCCCGACGCAGACTGGACCAAAGCGGAACGCAGCGCGCCCGAATTGCTCAACGGGGCCACCGGCGGCGTAGGAGACACCGGTGAGGTGGTGCCGTGGGCCTGGCTGGTCGCCCAGTTCTCCGGCGTGTAGTAGCTGTTCTGAGCCGGCGGGTTCTGGTCGAGGAACAGCGGCAGCGCCGCGCCGAGACCGTAGCTCTGCTGCGGCAACTGGATGCCGCCGGCGACCTGCACGAACAGCGCGGGGTTCGAAGCTCGATCTGCCGGGATCAGCGACAGGTTCTTGTCGAACAGCACCGCATTGCGCTGCCCGGTCGGGTAGAACGCCGCGAGCGGTTCGGCGGTGGCCGAGCCGAACAGGTGATCCTCCAGCAACGACATGGACTTGCCCGCCACGTTGAAACTCCAGGTGGCCGGATGCTGCATCCGCAGCGGAGCCTGGGCAAGCGCCCCGTAGGCCGCGATGATCTTGTCCGGATCTGGCCAGGTGCCATTGGGGTTCAGCAGCGCCACGAGGTCGACGTCGCCGCCGATCGGCAGCAGGTGACCGCCTGCCGAGTCGCTCATGAACGGCTGCAGGACCTCATCCGCTCCCTGTCCGATGGTCTTCAGGCTGAACTTGGCCTGCGCGGTGCCCAGGGCCTGACCGTTGGTGGCGACCTCCTCCCAGTTGCCGGCAGTCGGGAACTGCAGGTCGAACGTTCCCTTGTCCGCAGCCGCCAGGAACTTCGCGCGCTCCGCCCCGATCGCGTCACCCGGCGCCTCTACCTGAACCCAGTCACCGGAGCCGGTCGAGGTCTCCGCCAGCTTGCCCGCGCCGTTCCATTCCTTGGAGCGGGTCTGCCAGCGGGCAGCCACCTGCGCCCGCTGCTCGGCGTTCAGCGCCTGGTAGTCGGCCGTCCCCAGAACGTCCGCCCAGGCCTTGGGTTTCATGATCGCGACGGTGTCCTTGACGCTCGCCGGGAAGCCGAGCAACCGGTCGATGTCGTTGACCGACTTGGCGTCGATCCCGAAGGGCTTGAGCCGCGCCAGGCCCTGCGAGATCAGATCTGCTGCCCCGGAGGCCCGGCTGCGGACGTACACGACCAGGTTGAACCGCTTCGCCACCGCCTCGATCTGCGCTGTCTGCGCACTGGTCAGCCCGACACCGACGGTGAGCACCTCATCGGTCAGTGCGGCCGCGGCCGGAATGCCCTTCAGGCCCTTCTCGATCTTCAGGCCGGAGCTCGCCGCCGCCTCGGCCTGCGCGTCGATGAAGGCCTGGGACGCCTTGAGGTTCTTGCCGTACCGCAGGCCCGTGAACAGCTCCGTCATGGCCGCGTCGGTGATCATGGCCACCGTGACATCGCCGAACACGACCGCGGTGCCGCCGCCGAGGTCTGCGGCGAGGGTGCGGGGGTCGGTGGTGGAGATCGAAGACAGCTTCTCCCACACGCCCAGCACCGCCGACTCGATCGCGGCAGTCGCCTGCTCTCGCTGGGCCGTCGTCGTGACCAGTCTTCCCACCGCGAGCCAGCTGAGGAACGGGTTGGCCAGTGTTGCGGCGATGGCCACCTTCTCTCCGTTGGAAAGGGTCGCCAGCTCGTCGTGGGCCATCTCAAGGGTGTGGGTCCACGACGCCCAGGTCGCGGTGATCTCACTGCGCAACCGGGTCTGAGCCACCGGGTCACCGGTGATCACCTTCCAAGCCTGGTTCTCGATCTCGCCGAGGGAGATCAACGCCTGGCCGGACGCGTACGCGGTGTCGCCCCAGAACGCCGCGCTCTTCTTGGCGAAGTTGCCGGTGTAGATGCCCACCAGCTCACCCGGGGTCGGAGCGGGGACCGGCGGTTCCCAGACGATCGGCACCCGCACGGTGAGATCTTCCGGCGTGCTCAGCACCCTGTCCCCGGTGAATTCGGTGAGCGAAGCGTCACTGTCCTGCGTCTCGGTCCTGCCCACCGGAGCGTAGGTCACCTGGGCGTAGGTCAGCGAGCCATCCCGCGCCGGTGCCGGTACCGCCACCGGGTGCGCCTGAAAGCCAGCGGAGTCCGCCGGATCCAGCTGGAGCCGGTACGGCAGGGACGGGTACTGCCAGTCCTTCTCGATCGGTCCGAGGTTCGGCGCGGAGAGGAACTTCTGGTCCACCGCCGGGATCGTGAGGATCAGTCGCTGGTCGGTGGTCAGGTTCTTCACCCCGCCGGTCAGCAGGAACTCGTTGCCGGCGCCCACCGCGTCCGGGGTGTTCCAGGGCTGCGTCGGGTTGTCGTCCACCGAGGCGTCAGCCTTGGACCGGAACGAGTAGAGGTACTTCGGGACGGAGACGAACGGTGCCTCGCCCTCGCCGATCCGGTTGCTGCCGTCACCGTCGACGAATCCGGCCTGGAGCGACAGCTTGACGTGGCCGTCATCGGTGACCTGCATGTGGAAGGTCTTCACCACGTTGGCCCCGGGTGCGATGTCGCCGACCGCCAGGCCGCCGGTGGCCGGGCCGTCGGTCGGGTGGATCACCGCGTTGGGCAGACCGGTCGCGAAGGGGAAACCAGCCTGCCATTGCGGCACCAGCGGGAACAGCACGACCTGGGTGATCGGCTTGGTGGAGGTGTTGGTGGCGGTGACGGTGAGGCTCAGTGTCTGGGGTGTGGGCCCGTTCTTGTCCTCGGCGAGGGTGATGGTGTCCTGGGAGTACTTGATCGCGAGGTCGAGGGCGGTGACCTGCACGCGCAGCTGGAAGGCGAGGTCGGCGGTGACGGCGGCGCCGGCGGCATCTTTGCCGGCCACCGTCATGCTCAGGTTGGTGGCGCCGACCTTGAGAGCACTCACCGGTACCGAGTAGGTGCTCGTCGCTCCCGGTGCCAGCGTGAAACCGACCGGCTTCGGGGTCACCGTGCCCAACGTCGCCACCGTCGGTGTGTCCCCGCTCAGTGGCTTGGTGACTGCCAGGGTCAGATCTCCGAGGCCGTCCTTCGACGCGGCCACCGTGATGTCCAGGGTGTCGCTGTCAGCCGGTCGAAGGGTGTTCACACCGCTGTGCAGAACCGCCTTGACCGTCAACGTCGGGGCGGCAACCACCAGGCTATTGGTGACATTATCCCTGGTGCCATTGGCCAAAGTCACCGTCAGACTTACGGTGTACGTGCCGGGCTTGAGGTACTTGTGGTCCACGGTGGCCGTGGTGGACGTGGTGCCGTCGCCGAGATCCCAGGCGTACTTGAGGGTTCCGCCGCCGGGGGCGGTCGAGGTCGAGGCGAAGGTGTAGTGACCTGGTGTGGTCGGGTCGGGGGTGGTTGTGTACGAGGCCACGGGCCGGCCGATCGACTGCAGCAGGCAGCCATGCAGCAGGCCGTCCGATCCCAGGCAACGGGCGACTATGTCGCCGTTGTCGCCCAGCGCCGTGGTGCCTTCCACCGTCCACCCGGCGGGTGCCACTGACTGCAGGTTGATCGGTGTGTCGGTGCCCGCAAGGAGGACCTGAGAGCTGGATGCGAGGTCGTGCTGGGCGTTGATGAACAACACCCCGCCGGTGATCGGACGGGACTGGATGGTGCCGTCGGGCAGCCGGACATTTGTCTGGATGCCGGTGTCGCTCGGGGTGGAGCCGTCGCTGGCCATGTTCGACGACCAGTTCGGCAGATCGGCGAGCTTGGCGCCGGTCGCGGTGGATACGAGATACCAGTGGTACTGGTTTGCGGCCAGGTCGGCGAATCGCTCGATGAACGTGTTACGTGACAGTCCCTGCGGCCAGTAGTTGACCGGGGTCGTGAGCACTGTGCGACCGGTTGCGTCGAGGATCAGTCCACTGCGGGTCACGGTGTCCACCCAGCTCGTGTAACCACTGGCCTGGTCGAGTCCGCCGGGGCTTCCGGTGAACGAACCGACTGCTGGGGACGAGCTCGCATTCGCCCAGCGAAGCGGATGACTGCTGCTGTCGATGCCCACGATGCGACCGGCGTCGTCCACGCCCACGGCGCTCACACCCCCTCCCGGTAGGGGAGAAAGTGTGCCGTTCTGCCAGACCGAGGCGACGTAGGAGTTGCCGTTCTGGACAGCGCCGACGACCTCGTGGCTGGAGTTCACGCCAGAGGGAGTGAACCCGACGCCGAGATCGACGAATTGGAAGGCCGCGGCGGCACCCGCGGCCTGTGCCTTCGGCAGAGTTACCACGGTGAGACCGACCAGAGCGACGGCACAGACGACGACGGACGCTGCCAGACGGCGCAGCTGTAGAGCACTGTTCAAGGTTGAGATCCCCGTAGCAACTCGCCGGACCCGTGGCCGTACTTCGACCTGGGCAGTTCCGGACCGACCGAGTGTCCCAAGAGGGCGGCCCGCCGGACGTCCCCCGTTCGGGGTATCTATTCGACCGCCGTCGTGTTTCGCACGACGCCTATCCGGACTCGCTATCCGGACTCGGTATCCGGACTCCCTGTCCGAAGTTCCTGTCCGCACTTCTGTCCGGGCTCGCTATCCGGACTCCCTGTCCGAAGTTCCTGTCCGCACTTCTGTCCGGGCTCGCTATCCGGACTTCCCATTCGGCTGTGTCAGGTGAGTTGTAGTTGGTTGTGGCGGGGGTGTCGGATGGGTGTTGAGGTGGGGTCGTGCCAG
>JBBQFE010000129.1:0-7707 GCA_038321605.1 Mycobacteriales bacterium
ATGACCTTCCACGGCAAGAAGCGGTGGGAGGACGATGTGCACCCGCACGAAGCCTCCGCCAGCATGACCATTCCGATGCTGGTGCTCGGCTTCCTCGCGCTCGTGGGCGGCTTCGCGCTGACCTTCGGTGGCGGCCTGCAGAACTGGCTCGAACCGGTGGTGGGCAAGCCGGCGGAGTCCGGCGTGCACACCATCAGCCCGACGGTGCTCACGGTCCTCACGCTGGTGGTCGTGGCCTTCGGTGCGGCCGGCGCCTTCCTGGCCTTCGGCCGGCGACCGGTACCGGTGACCCAGCCGGCCGGCTCGCTGGTCACCGTCGCAGCGCGTAACAACCTGTACGCCGATGCCTTCAACGAGAGCGTGCTGATGCGTCCGGGCCAGTGGCTGGTGCGTTCCCTGGTGTTCTTCGACAACAAGGGCGTCGACGGCGCGGTGAACTCGGTGGCCGCCGGCTTCGGTGGCGGTTCCGGACGATTGCGCCGGATCCAGACCGGGTTCGTCCGTTCCTACGCCCTTTCCATGTTTGCTGGCGCCGCCGCGGTGCTTGCTGTCCTGCTCGCGGTGAGGTTCTCCTGATGCACAACATCTCGCTGCTCCTGCTACTGGCGATCCCGCTGCTCGGTAGCCTGGCGATCTTCGCCCTGCCGGCCGGCCGCGAACTGCTGGCCAAGCAGATCGCCCTGGTGCTGTCCACCGCCACCTTCGCCTTCGCGGTAGTCCTGGGCTGCCTGTTCAAGGTCAGTGACAACCGGGCGGATCGCTTTCAGTTCAACGGTTCCTGGACCTGGATCAGGTCCTTCGGCGTGCACTTCGCCTTCGGTGTCGATGGCATCGCGTTGGTGCTGATCGGCATGTCCACGCTGCTGGTGCCGGTGGTCGTACTGGCATCGTGGAACAGCTTCGACTCGGTCGAGGACATGGAGGAGACGCCGGCGGAGTCCGCTCCCAAGCGTTCGTCCAAGTCGTACTTCGCCTTGTTGCTGCTGCTGGAAGTGTTCATGGTCGGGGTGTTCGCGGCGACCGACATCTTCCTGTTCTACGTGTTCTTCGAGGCCATGCTGGTTCCGATGTACTTCATCATCGGCAGCTTCGGTGGCCCGCGCCGGCAGTACGCGGCGGTGAAGTTCTTCCTGTACTCGCTGCTCGGCGGCCTGCTGATGCTTGCCTCGGTCATCGGCCTGTACGTCAGCGCCGGGACCTCGAGCTTCGCGTTCACCGACCTGGTCGGTCACGTGCCCACCGGAGCCACCCAGAAGTGGTTGTTCCTCGGGTTCTTCATCGCCTTCGCCATCAAGGCGCCGCTGGTGCCGTTCCACACCTGGCTGCCGGACGCCGGTGCCGAGGCTCCGGCTGGCGGTGCGGCCCTGCTGGTCGGTGTGCTGGACAAGGTGGGCACCTTCGGGTTCCTGCGGTACTGCCTGCCACTCTTCCCCGAGGCCTCACGCTATTTCGCGAAGCCGATCCTGATCCTGTCGGTGGTCGGCATCCTCTACGCGGCCTTCCTGGCGATGGGCCAGCGGGACATGAAGCGGCTGGTCGCGTACACCTCGGTCGCCCACTTCGGCTTCATCGGTATCGGGATCTTCGCCTTCACGACCCAGGGCGGAACCGGCGCGGTGCTGTACATGGTCAACCACGGGCTCTCGACCGGTCTGCTGTTCATCGTGATCGGACTGCTCATCTCCCGGGGCAAGAGCCGACTCGTGACCGACTACGGCGGCACCGCCAAGATCACGCCGCGGTTGGGCGGCGTGTTCCTGCTGGCGGGCCTGTCCGCCCTGGCGCTGCCGGGGATGAGCACGTTCATCTCAGAGTTCCTGACCCTGGTGGGCACCTTCACCCGGCACAAGGCCATCGCGATCGTCGCCACGTCGGGCATCATCCTTGCTGCGCTCTACGTCCTGCTGCTCTACCAACGCACCATGCAGGGCCCGCTCAACGAGCGCACCGCCAAGCTGCGGGCCGAGGGTGGGTTCAAGGACCTGAACGCCCGTGAACTGTTCGCGGTAGGCCCGCTGATCGCGCTGATCCTGGTCCTCGGCGTCTACCCGAAGCCGGTCATCGACATCATCAACCCGGCAGTGAAGTTCACCATGCAGGACGTCGGCCAGACCGACCCGCAACCGCTGCACGCCGCCCAGCCCGGAGGACACAAGTGATCCCGCTGACCGCTGTTCCGGTCACTCTCGCAGCGGCCGGATCCGACACCGGCACGTTCGCCGCCCCGTCGATCAGCTACGCGGCCATCGCGCCCATCCTGATCGTTCTCTCCGCTGCCTGCCTCGGGGTGCTGGTCGAGGCTGTGGTGCCGCGTCCGGCCCGCTTCGTGACCCAGGTGTCGCTGACCCTGGCAACGCTGGCTGCCGCGTTCATCGACCTGATCGCGATCCGCGGACACTCCGTGGTGACTGCTGCTCGCGCCATCTCGATCGACGGGACGTCGCTGTTCATACAGGGCACGATCCTGGTGCTGGCAGCCTTGTCGGTTTTGCTGCTCGCCGAGCGTGGCGTCGAACCGGGTAGTGCCATCGTCGCTCAGGCAGCCGTGGTGATCGGTTCGCCCGCGGACCGGCGGCTGGCGAGCAGTGACCGGGTGCAGACCGAGATCTTCCCGCTGACGCTCTTCGCGGTCGGCGGCATGCTCATCTTCCCGGCCGCCAACAACCTGCTGCTCATGTTCGTCGCCCTCGAGGTGTTCTCGCTGCCGCTGTACCTGATGGCCGGGTTGTCCCGTCGCCGTCGCCTGTTGAGCCAGGAAGCTGCCATCAAGTACTTCCTGCTGGGCGCGTTCGCGTCGGCGTTCTTCCTGTACGGCGTGGCCCTGCTCTACGGCTACGCCAACTCGGTGAACCTGTCCGACATCCTGGCCGCGCAGAACAACTCGAACCAGTCCGACACCCTGCTGTACCTGGGCTTCGGGATGCTCATCGTGGGCCTGCTGTTCAAGGCCGGCATCGCACCGTTCCACTCGTGGACGCCGGACGTCTACCAGGGCTCGCCGACCCCGGTAACCGCGTTCATGGCGTCCTGCACCAAGATCGCCGCGTTCGGCGCGATTCTGCGAGTGCTGTACGTGGGGTTCTACGTCAGTTCCTGGAACTGGCGGCCGATCATCTGGGCGGTGGCCATCGCCTCGATCGTGGTGGGTGCCGTCCTCGGGCTCACCCAGACCGATGTCAAGCGGATCCTGGCCTACTCGTCCATCGCGCACGCCGGGTTCATCCTGATCGGGCTGATCTCCGTCGACAAGGCGGGCCTGTCCAGCGTGCTGTTCTACCTGGCGTCCTACGGCCTGACCACGGTGGCCGCCTTCGGGCTGGTGACCCTGGTCCGAGACGGCAACGGGGAGGCGAGTCACCTGTCCCAGTGGTCCGGCCTGGCCAAGCGCTCGCCGCTGTTCGCGGTCACCTTCACATTCCTGCTGTTCGCGTTCGCGGGCATCCCGTTGACCAGCGGGTTCACCGGAAAGTTCGTCGTCTTCCGTGCCGCCTACCACGTGGCCGCGCCGCTGGTCGTTATCGCGCTGATCGGTTCTGCGGTCGCTGCGTTCTTCTATCTGCGCATCGTGGTGATGATGTTCTTCGCCGAGCCCGCCGAGGACGGCCCGACCGTCGCGATCCCGTCCGCGCTCTCGACGATCTCGATCACCGTCGGGGTGGCGGCAACGCTGGTACTGGGCGTCTTCCCGCAGCCGCTGCTGGATCTGGCCGACAACGCGGCTAAGCTTCGCGGGTGATTGCAGGATCCTCGTCGGTGGCGGTCGGCCTCGATTTCACCGACGCCGAACTCGAGTCCTCGGTCCGCGGTGGGCTGGAGTCGGTCGAGAAGTCACTGCTGGCCTCGGTGCAGTCGACCGATGATTTCGTCGCCGAGGTGGCGAAGCATCTGGTGGACGCCGGTGGCAAGCGGTTCCGGCCGCTGCTGACGCTGCTCGCCGCGCATTTCGGGGAGCCGCATTCCGACGAGGTGACCATGTCGGCCGTGGTCTGCGAGCTGACCCACCTCGCGACCCTGTACCACGACGACGTGATGGACGAGGCGCTGGTGCGTCGCGGTGCCGACTCGGCCAATGCACGGTGGAGCAACTCCATCGCAATCCTGACCGGTGACTTTCTGTTCGCGCGCGCGTCCGACATCCTGGCCGACCTCGGACCGGAGGCGGTCCGCATCCAGGCCCGTACCTTTGAGCGCCTGGTGACCGGGCAGATCCGTGAAACGGTCGGCCCCAAGCCGGGCATCGATCCGATCGACCACTACCTGGCGGTGCTCGCCGAGAAGACCGGGTCGTTGATCGCGACGTCTGCGGAGTTCGGTGCCCGGTTCGCCGGCCTGGACGATCACAGTGTCGAGTCGCTTCGCGCTTACGGTGAGCAGATCGGCGTGGCGTTCCAGATCTCAGACGACATCCTCGACATCGCCTCGGAATCCGGGCAGTCCGGCAAGACTCCGGGTACCGATCTGCGCGAGGGCGTCCAGACCCTGCCGGTGCTCTACGCACTCCGCGACGACAGCGCTGCCGGAGCGCGACTTCGTGAGCTCGTTTCGAGGCCGCTGGACGATGACGCAGAGCACGCCGAAGCGCTGGCACTGCTGCGCGCCTCGGCTGCCATGACCCAGGCCCGAGAGACCACGGTTGCCTACGCCGATGCCGCCCGCGCTGCGCTCTCGAGCCTGCCCGAGGTGCCTGCCCGGGCGGCTCTGGAGGCGCTGGCAGACCTGGTCGTCGACCGGACCGGCTGACGGATACTCGTAGGTAACCCTAGCCACGGCGTAACCTACGCTGGCGTAGGTTTTTGGTCCGCGAGTAGTTCGGAGACGGCGATGAGCAATTCCACGAGCAGGCTCCCGTCCGGTACGGACGGGGTACAGGCACGACTGCTGCACGCCCTGGAACCGGTGGTCGCCGAGAACCTGGAACGGCACCTGTCGGTCGCCAAGCCCTGGGAGCCGCACGACTACATCCCCTGGGACGAGGGCCGCAACTTCGCATTCCTCGGCGGACAGGACTGGGACCCGGAGGACTCCCGGTTGGATCCGGTGGCCAAGACCGCGATGATCGTGAACCTGCTCACCGAGGACAACCTGCCGTCCTACCACCGTGAGATCGCCACCCGCTTCTCCCGGGACGGCGCCTGGGGCCAGTGGGTGGGTCAGTGGACGGCCGAGGAGGGCCGGCACGGCATCGCGTTGCGGGACTATCTGGTGGTCACGCGAGGCGTCGATCCGGTGAAGCTCGAGGCGCTCCGGATGGAACACATGACCGCCGGGTACGACTCCGGCGACAAGACCGCGCTGCAGGCTGTGGCCTACGTGTCCTTCCAGGAACTCGCCACCCGGGTGTCGCACCGCAACACCGGCAAGGCCACGGGCTGCCCGCTGGCCGAGCAACTGCTGCAGCGCATCGCGCTGGATGAGAACCTGCACATGGTCTTCTACCGCAACCTGGTGGCCGCCGCTTTCGAGCTCGAACCGGACGCCACCATGGCGGCGGTCCGCGATGAGGTCGTCGACTTCCAGATGCCTGGTGTCGGGATGTCGGACTACACCCGCAACTCCGTGACGATCGCGAAGGCCGGTATCTATGACCTGCGCCTGCACCACGATGCGGTGGTGGCGCCGGTGCTGAAGTTCTGGAACGTGTTCGACCGGACGGATCTCGGTCCGCAGGGCGAGCAGGCGCGCGAGGAGCTCGCGACGTTCATGGTCGGCCTTGACACGCAGGCCACCCGGTTCGTGGAGCAGCGTGAGAAGATGCGCGCCCGGCAGGCGGCCCGCGCAAACTGAACCCTGGCCGGACCATCCGTGGCTTTGTCCTCTTAGGGTGGTCTATCGATTGCGTTAAGCGCTAGGGTGCAGCTGGCTTGTATATTGATGCCGACGCTGATCTTCAACGGTTCGAACACGCTGCCGTTGTCGCACTGCACTAGGGGACCCGGATGACCAAGTCGGAGACAGCTCGGCTGTCTGTACGGTGCGTGGCCACCGTGCTCGCCGGCGGTCTGGTCAGCGTTGTGATGTTCGGTGCTGCCAGCGCTGGCGCGTCAACCGCCGGTCATCACTCGGTGGCGTTGCCCACTGCGCAGAGCGGTGGATCGCACCTGGCCCACCAGCGGTACCTCTGCTCAGAGGACCACCACGCAGGAGTGCATCGGCCCGCGGCCCGCAACTCAGCTGCGCATCCCGCGGCCGTGCACCGGCGGGGGGAGAACGAGCCAGCCGAGCATGATCGGAACATGCACGATCCGGGTCGGCATGACCCGGGCAGGCACGACCCGGGCAAGCACGACCCGGGCAGGCACGATCCGGGCAAGCACAGCGCCGGCGATCACGAAGGCAGTCCTTCGGGGTCCGGGTGCTCTGGCTCCGGGGGTTCTGGCTCCGGAGGTTCTGGGTCTGACGGTTCAGGCTCCTCGCCGACCGGGGCAGTCGGTACCTCGGGCAACCCACCGGGAACCGGCGCCGCTGGCGCGCCCGGCACCGATGCCGCAGCAGCGAAAGCGGCAAGAGCCGCCGCTGCCAGGGCTGCGGCGGCGAAGGCAGCTGCAAGGGTGACGGCGGCCAGGGCGGCCGCGACCAGGGCAGCCCTTGCGCGCGCAACCGCGGTGCGATCGGCCGAGCTCCGGGCAGCCGCAGCGCGGTCCGGGGGCGGATCCACCCTCTCGCTGGTCTCCGAGGACGCGGCGAACCCATCGGGGACGGCTGGGCGTCCAGCGGTTGCCGGCAAGGCTCCCGCCACGCCGAAGCCGACGAACCACCAGCAGGCGGGCAACGGCCCGTCCCGCTTCGCGGATCTCGCCGAACCGCAGCGGCTGGTACTACTCGGTGCGGCTCCGCTGGGTGCGGTCGGCCTGGGTCTGGCCCTGGTCCTGCTGCTGGCAGGTCTGGTACTCGCCCTCGGGGCGACTACCCGCGCTCGCAGCTGAACGTTTGCCCGTCCGAGCCGTCCAACTGCACTCGGGGGGTTCAACCGCAGTCGAGCCGGTGAACGGGCGGGACCTGTCAGACCGCCGACGGATCAGCGTCGGCTACCCGACCGCCCAGGTGTCCTTACCGCGCAGCAGCGACTGCAGGGCAGCCTGGTCGGTGCCCTGACCGCTCGACTCGGCAGCAGCTCGTGCCGTGTCCAGCTGATCGTTGAGCAGCCGGTCGTAGCTCGGTCGTTGCACGTCGCGGAAGATCCCCATCGGGGACAACCGGCTGTCCGCCTGCGAAAGCCGTGAGATGGCGAAGGCGTACGACGGGTCCTGACTGTGGGCATCGTGCACCACGACCCTGCTGTCCCCGGTGGCTACGTTGTCGGCCACCGACAGCGCGCCGGAGGCAGGGTCCCGGATGACGGCCTTGCTGCCGCCGGCCTCGGTGCCGTTGCCGAAGCGGATCTCCTCGCCGTGGTTCAGCGGAATGATCCAGTCGCCTCGGGTGTCGGCGTCCTTCAGCAGGTCGAAGGCACCGTCGTTGAAGATGTTGCAGTTCTGGTAGATCTCGACGAGGGAGGTCCCCTCGTGCTCGGTCGCCGCCCGCAGTACGCCGGTCAGGTGCTTACGGTCCGAATCCAGGGTGCGACCGACGAAGGTCGCCTCGGCACCCAAGGCCAGCGACACCGGATTGAACGGATTGTCCAGCGACCCCATCGGGGTCGACTTGGTGATCTTGCCCTGCTCGCTGGTCGGCGAGTACTGGCCCTTGGTCAGACCGTAGAGCCGGTTG
>JBBQFE010000130.1:0-7706 GCA_038321605.1 Mycobacteriales bacterium
CTGCGGCGCCAGCTCAGTGCAGCGCTGGAAGAAATGGAGATCGAGAGCGGCCGGCGGAATCTGCAGGTGCAGCGCCAGGACTTCGAACGTCGGCTGTCCTCCGCACTGGAGATGGCCGAGGGCGAGCCCGAGGTAGTTCAAGTCATCGAACGCGCGCTCGGCACCATCGTGCAGGACGCACCGGCGGAGCTGCTGCTCGCCGACAACAGCCACGCGCACCTGAGCCGGGTCGCCTCGCACGCCCCGGACGGTCAGCCAGCGGGTTGCTCGGTCGACTCACCCGATCGCTGCCCTGCTGCACGCCGCTCCCAGGTACAACGCTTCGCCGACAGCGACGCACTGGACGCCTGCCCGCAGTTGCGCGGACGGACCCACGGCCGGTGTTCGGCGGTATGCATTCCGGTATCGGTGCTGGGCAGAACGGTCGGGGTGCTGCATACCGTGGCAGCGGTCGATGCCGTGCCCGAGGCCGCCCGCGAGCAGGACCTGATTGCGCTCGCAGACCAGACCGGCGCCCGGATCGGGATGCTGCGGATCATGGCGGAGTCGCAGCTGCAGGCCTCCACCGACAGCCTCACCGGACTGTTGAACCGGCGATCCATGGAGAACCAGGTTCGGGAGTTGCGTCGCAGTGTGGGGCAGGTCTCAGTGGTGGTCGCGGACCTTGATCACTTCAAACGCCTCAACGACACGTTCGGCCACGAAACCGGTGACCGCGCGCTGCGGTTGTTCGCCCAGACCTTCGCCGCCTCGTTGCGCAAGCAGGATCTCATCTCGCGCCACGGCGGAGAGGAGTTCGTGGCGGTGCTGCCGTCCTGCTCGGCCACCCATGCCATTGCCGCGCTGGACAACGTGCGCAGCAAACTGGCCCTGGCGATCTCCGAACAGGGCCTACCGCCGTTCACCTGCAGCTTCGGCGTCGTGGAATCCGACGGATCCGAGGACCTGTCGGATCTCATCGCGCGTGCCGATGCTGCGCTGTTCGAGGCCAAGCGACGTGGCCGCGACCGGGTCGTCGGCCATGCCGGCATGGAGCTGCTGCCGGATGCACCGGTGGACCTGCTGCCGCAGCTGCCCGTGGGCGTCACGCTGGTCGCTGCTGAGGGCTAGTCGGGCCCGCTGCGACGCCACTCGGGCCATCGACTTTCAGGTAACAGCTCAGAATCAACCGCCGCACGCCGAATTAGGTAACAGGAACCTGTTACCGCATGGACGGGCACAGGTCTGGGAGGTACGCGAGATCGGGAGGGTCTGGTGCTCATACGCTCCGAAGCCAGCTCCCGGTGGCGGCCGTCCCTGGTCAGCCTGCTGGGTGCGCTCGGCTGGCTGATCGCGATTGTCTCGGTGGCCAGCTACCTGCTCTTCGCAGGTTCGCCGGAAACCACCCAGCGAATCCTGCTGATCACCATCGCGGTGTTCTTCGTCGTCCTGCTGGCCCGGCTGGTCGCAGCCTTCGTGGCGCAGCATGATCGCCGCAAGCAGCTGCTGGTCCTGATCATCTCCGTCGTGGCCTGGTCGGCCGGTTCCACGGTTCTCAACTTCAGCGCCGCTCCCAATCTCACCAAGTTCCCGTCACCGGGCGAGTGGCTGTTCCTCATCTCCTACATCGGTTTCGCGGGCTACCTGACGATGGACGCACGTCCCCGCTACCGGGACTTCAGAAGCTCCTGGCTCGAGGCCATCGTGCTGTGCGGTGGCACCGCGAGTCTGACCGGTGGCCTGCTGTTGCAGCCGGTGTCGCAGGCGTCGGGGCACAGCGGTCTGGCGCTCATGACCGCGCTGCTGTACCCGGTCCTGGACCTGGCGTTGTTGCTGGTGGTGGTCGCGCAACTCGGCATCCAGGCCCGGACCGAGATCTGGCCGGCGGTCAGGTTGATCGGTGGCTTCGGACTCTTCGCGCTGGCAGATGCCGGCTTCATGCTGGACGTCAGCGGCCGCGGTGTCTATGACATCAACGTGTCCGCGGACACCCTGTGGGGGGTCGGCTTCATGCTGATCGCCGGCAGCGCGTGTCGCCGGCCGCGACTCATCGTGCGCGCTGCGGTGCGGCGGACCGGTCCGGTGCCGATGCTGCTCGCCTCCTCTGCCGCGGTGCTGGTGCTGGTGCTGCGTCCGATCGATCGGGCCAGCGCATACCTGATCGGAGTGGCCGTGGTGACGTTGGCCGCGGCCGCCGGCAGGCTGGTGCTCGCGCTGCGTGAGGCCAACGGCGCCGCGGAGGCGATTGCCCTTTCCCAGACTGATGATCTGACCTCGCTGCCCAACCGCCGTGCGGTGCTCAGCCGCATCGACCTCGGGCTCGCTTCGCCGGCGCCGCTGGCCCTGATGCTGCTCGACCTGGACGGCTTCAAGGAGATCAACGACACCCTGGGTCACAGCGCCGGCGACTCGGTCCTTCAGATCACCGCGAGCCGGATGCGGGAGGCGATGGCCCCGTCCACCCTGGTGGCCCGGCTGGGCGGTGACGAGTTCGCGATCGTGGTGTCCCTCAACGACGAGATCGAGCTGCTCGAGATCGCGCGCGGCGTCATCGATGTGATCTCGCGACCGCTGACCGTCGACGGCATAGCGCTGTCGGTCGGCGCCTCGATCGGTGTGACCCTGCGTGAGACCGGCGATGCCTCCAGCGGCAGCCTGATGCGGCGCGCCGACGTCGCGATGTACCAGGCCAAGCAGAGCCGGTCCGGGGCGCTGCTCTACGACGCCGAACGCGATGACTTCTCCCGTCGCAAGCTGCAGTTGGCCGACGATCTGCGGCGCGGGATCGCCGATGGTCAACTGGTGCTCTGGTACCAGCCCCAGATCGACGCGGCCACGCAGCAGCTTTCGGGAGTAGAGGCACTGGTCCGCTGGCAGCATCCGCAGCACGGGCTGCTCTCGCCGATCGAATTCCTGCCCGCCGCCCGCCGCGCGGGCCTGATGCTGCAGGTTTCCGAAGCGGTCCTCGCCCTGGCCATAGAAGACCTCCGGACCTGGGCGGCGAACGGACTCGACATGCGGGTGGCGATCAACTGCGCGCCGCCGGAACTGCTGAACGGGCTTTTCCTGCCCAAGCTGTTCGAGGCCCGCCGCCACGATCTGATCCCCGCCGACCGGCTGGTCATCGAGGTGACCGAGGACAGCTTTCTGGCCGAACCGGAACGGGCACGCGCAATCCTCACCGAGATCCGTGACCATCAGATCCAGATCGCGATCGATGATTACGGCACCGGATTCTCGTCGCTGTCCTACCTGCGCGACCTGCCCGTCAACGAGCTCAAGGTCGACCGTTCGTTCATCTCCGCGCTCCGTACCGACCCGCGCAGCAAGATGATCGTGTCATCCACCCTGCAGATGGCCCACGCACTCGGCATGCGCACAGTGGCCGAGGGCGTGGAGGACGCAGCCACGATGGCAGACCTGGTCGCGATGGGTGTCGACCTGCTGCAGGGTTATCACCTGTCCAGGCCGATGCCCGCAGCCGAACTTCAGCCGTGGTTCGCCCGCTGGCGCGCCATGGCGGCCTAGGCGACTTCGAGCACCCGGCTGCGGCCGAGGGGATCGGCGACCGAGGCACCGAGGCGGAAGGCAGTGACATCCGGGACGGTCATGTCGTCCAGACCCACGCCCTGGGCGACCAGGCGGTAACCCTCGGGGTTCGCGATTCGCTGATGGTCCAGCATGACTGCGATGTTGGACCAGGCCGGCACCGCGCTGGGCAGCCCGGCATAGGGCGCCGGATGCGTCCCGGGCAGCGGGTTGTTGGGCAGCCCCATCACATTGAGCAGGCGGCGGGCCCTACCGTCGAGGATCATCGTGATGTAGTGCACGTTGTTGGCCCGTGCCGTCAGCACCAGACCGTGCAGTAGGGCCATCGTGAGGTAGCCGGAGCGCCCGGCACCCTTGCGGACGGCGATGGTGGCCACGTCCCAGGTCGAGTCGAGGTCGACGCCGGCTGCCCGGGCCGACCGCTCGCCGTCGACGCTCCACGGGGGCTGGGAGATGTCGACCAGGGTCTTCAGACCGGGGCCACCGGGGCGGATCAGGCGTGACACCGCGACGGCCCGGCCGTCGGAATCGGTGATGGCGATGAACGTCGAGGTGCTCTCGTAGTCCTGATATTCGACTGCCCACTCGCCGGGAGTGTTGTGGTGCTCCTCGTAGAAGACGTCGATCTCGCAGTCTCGTGCCGCGGCGTGGACGTCGTCGAGTGGGTTGAAATGCATCCGGTAGCGAGTGCTCACAGTGGCGCTGCCCTTCGTCCGGGCGATGACAGGGCATCGTCGGGTCGTCGTGATGGGATCGGCGCGCTCGGGGGAGAGTCGCGGTGCAGCAGGCCGGAACTTAGACGTCTTTGTCGCCGGTTCGAGCGTCAGCTTAAGTGCATGGCGGGCGAAGATGAAAGGGGTCCCAAGGACTCAATTTGAAGTCGATGTGTGGCCGAGCTCTCGATGAGAGCGCTTTCATCGCCTTTTAGTCACCCTGGTGCGACTAAGAGTCGCCAAAATCACGTCCGGGAGCGCGCCCAGACCGACTGGTCCGGTAAGGGTGAAATCAGAGGTCTTCCGGATTGGCGACCTGCGGGCGTCAGCCGACCAGATCGGCGTCGCCGACCCGATTTTCAGACCCCAACAGACGCCCGATCTGCTCGGCACTCGCCGGTCGGGCGTAGAAATATCCCTGCGCCAGACCGCAGCCCAGTCGCTGCAGCGTCCGCGCCTGGGCCGGTCGCTCGATGCCTTCGGCGACGACCTCGAGACCCAGGCTCCGCGCCAGCGACAGGATGCCGTCGATCAGACGTTCAGCACCTGGATCGCCGTCGATGTTGTTGATGAAGCCACGGTCGATCTTGAGGGTGTTCAGCGGAAACTGCTGAAGGTGCAGCAGGGACGAGTAGCCGGTGCCGAAGTCGTCGAGTGAGAGTTGCACGCCGAATTGGCGCAGTTGGCCGGTCACCTCACGGGCGGTGCTGAGGTCCTCCAGCAGAGCCTCCTCGGTGATTTCCAGGACGAGCTGGTCGGGGCGGAGCCCATGCCGGTGCACCACCCGGGCGACCCGGGCCGGAAAGTCGCGGTCGGTGACCAGGCTCGGCGGGATGTTCACACCGATCTGCAGACGCGAATGACCCAGCGAGAGTGACCAGGCCGCCAACTGGGCGCAGGCCTGTTCCAGCATGTTGTCGGTGAGCGCGTCGAGCATGCCCGCCCGACTCGCGATCGGGATGAACTGGTCCGGGGGAATCGCCAGGCCCCGGTGCTCCCAGCGAGCGAGGGTCTCGAAACCGACGATGTCACCGGTGGCCATCCGGATGATGGGTTGGAAGGCCGCCCGAATACCGTTGCCGGCAATGGCATCGATCAACGGCTGGCGCAGGATCAGGTCGTCGGCGTAGGGCGATGAGAGGTTGGCGTCGTAGAGCGCCAGCTGCCCCTTGCCTGCCCGCTTGGCCGAGTACATCGCGATATCGGCGTGCGCGAGCAGCACATCGAGGGTGGGCGTGGACTCGTCCGCCATCAGCTGGGTGAGTCCGACGCTGGCTCGAACGCTGATGTCGATGCCGTTGACCGTGAACGGATCGTGCAGGGCCTGGACGAGCCGGGCGCCGACGGACGCGGGTTCGCCACCGTCCTCCAGCAGTACAGCGAACTCGTCCCCGCCAAGTCGGGCGAGGGTGTCGCCGGGGCGCAGTGTGCCCCGGAGCCGCTCGGCAACGCGGATCAGCAGCTCATCACCCGCACCGTGGCCCAGCGTGTCGTTCACGGTCTTGAAGTCGTCGAGGTCGCAGAAGAGCACGGCGACCGGACGCAGGTCGCGCCGGTGCAGATCCAGCGCATGCTCGGCGCGGTTGATGAACAGCGCCCGATTGGCCAGGCCGGTCAGCTGATCGTGAAACGCCTGCCGGTGCAGCTGTTCCTCGCGCGCGGCAACCGCCCTCAGTAGATCGCGGTTCTCGCGCACGGTGATGTACTGCCGCGCCAGCACCATCGCCAGCGACGCCGACACGCTCACGAACTCGACCGTGTCCAGCTGATGTCCCTGTACCTGCCGGATCGCCAGGATCGCCGAGGCGAAGATCAGCGGCAGATACGGCAGCATCGTCGCGGCCGCCGGCCGGTCGGAGCTCGGCTCGACGACTGCGTGCGACCGGGCGGCGGCGGGCGCCGGTTGAGATCCTGCGTTGACGGCCGCCACTGCAAGCAGCAGAAAGGCCGCCACCCAACCGATGTCGGACGGGCCGCCGGTCTGGTACGTACCGACTGCGTTGAGGTACGCGAAGCTCGAATCTGCGACCGCCATGGCCGCCATCGCCACGCTGAGCAGCAGCAACTGGCGGTGGTTCGAGCGCGGGCGGCAGAGGCAGAGGATCGCCAGTGAAAGGATTGCGATATCCCCTATGGGATAGGCCAAAGATACGGTGAAGGCCAGCAGCCCGTCGCCGCCCGCGCGAGCGACGACGCCCAGCGTGGTCGTCCACGAGACGGTGATGAGCGCAGTGACGATGATGCCGCCGTCCAGCAGCCACCGCCGGCGGGTGCCGGAGTCGTCGGCGGACGGGAACAGCCACAACCCGAGGGCGGCACCGAGCGGAAAGAGCAGGTAGCCGGCGTCGGCCATCGACGGGAACGGAGTCGCCTGGTGAGCGAGGAGTTCGCAGTAACACCAGTAGGCCTGCCCGAGCGCCCACATGCTGGCGCCGATTCCGATGGCGGTCCAGGAGGTGCGCAGCCGGCCGGTTGCGCGCCGTCCCGACCACAGCGCCGCGGTGCCGGCGATGGTGGCGGCGGTGAGCTGGCCGAGATCATCGATGCGGAGCACACCCAGGTCGCCCCCGACGCGGTTCAGCAGCACCGCCGCGAACACGAGCACTGCCATTAGGGCCAGCGTGGCGAAGACCCTCGGGGTGCGATTGTTGCGGCGCGCCCGACGTCGACCCGCCCTGGTCTGGTGGGTCACCGCTACGGAGGGCATGGTTGCAGCCGCCGAGGGCAGGCCGGTCACCGCCATCGTCCTGACCTCCACTGGGACCCGCGGGGCTACCGCTGCTGGTGCAGGCCGAAAACACCTGCTGCTGATGGTCACATCGGCAGCAACGCGCGAAAGTGAAGGACGATTGAGAACGACGGCGCATTTCTCCACCGCTCAGGATGCGGTTTACCGGCTGTTGGCGTGGTTACGCCGCTCGGTACCGCGGCGCCAGCCGTTGCCAGGGCAGCAACGACTCCACCTGGGCCGCCAGGGACAGCAGCAGTGACTCCTGCCCGGGCCGGGCCACCAGCTGGATCGACAACGGCAGACCGCTGGAGTGCACCCCCGCCGGAACTGCCATCGCCGGCCAGCCCGCCAGGTTCCAGGGCGCGGCGAAGGGCGCGTAGCGAACATTGGCCAGCACATTGGCGGCCCAGCCCCGACGACTCCACTCAAGCGCCCGCAACGGAATCTGCGCGAGCATCGGAGTTATCAGCACATCGACCTGCTCGAAGTAGCGTTCTGCAGCCCGGAGCCAGGCATCGCGGCCACCCGGTCGGGGGCCGCCGGTGGCGAGCACCAGCTTGCCCAGCGAGGCATGGCGAGCAACCCGCTTGTCCATCAGGGACCGGTTCGGCAATGTCTCGGCGTCCCGTTCGGCGCCGGCGAACCACCGGGCCATGGCCGCGGGTCCGGCGCTGGTCGGGTAGCGAACCTCGGACCGGTGCACGGTGTGACCGGCCCCGGCGAGAACCGCGGCC
>JBBQFE010000131.1:0-7696 GCA_038321605.1 Mycobacteriales bacterium
CGTCCCACGCCTGACCGCTTGGTCCCGCCGAAGGGCAGATCGGCTCCGCCACCCTCGGGCGAGTTGATCCACACCATGCCCGCGTCGATCCGGTCCGCCACCTGCATCGCCAACTCGGTGTCGGTGCTGTAGACGCAGCCGCCGAGTCCGAACGGGGTGTTGTTGGCCAGCTCGACTGCTTCGTCCACGCTCGACACCCGGTAGATCACCGCGGCGGGACCGAACAGTTCCTCACGGAACGCGCGCATCTCCGGGGTGACGTCGGTCAGCACCGTGGCCTCGACGTAGGCACCCGGGCCGTCCACCCGCTTGCCGCCGGTGCGCAGCGTCGCACCCTTGCTCACGGCGTCCTCGATCTGCTCGATGAGGCCACGTGCGGCCTGCTCCGATGACAGCGGCCCGTAGGTCACCGACGGATCGAACGGGTCACCGGTCGTCTGCGCAGCCATCGCCGCGGTGAACTTGTCCACGAACTCGTCGTAGATCCGGTCGGCGACGATGAACCGCTTCGCAGCATTACAGGCCTGGCCCGCGTTCTCCATCCGGGCCCCGACCGCTTCGCCGACGACGGTGTCGAGGTCGTCGGTGCTCAGCACGATGAACGGGTCCGAGCCACCGAGCTCCAGCACGACCTTCTTCAGGCTCTGGCCCGCGATGGCAGCCACCGCGGTGCCCGCCCGCTCGCTACCGGTCACCGACACACCGGCGATCCGCGGATCGGCGATGATGGTCGCAACCTGTTCGTTGGTGGCGAAGATGTTGATGTAGGCATCCGTCGGCAGACCGGCGGTGTGGAAGATCTCTTCCATCGCCAGGGCCGATTCCGGGCACTGCGGCGCGTGCTTGAGCACGATGGTGTTGCCGATCATGAGGTTCGGGGCGGCGAACCGGGCAACCTGGTAGTACGGGTAGTTCCACGGCATGATCCCGAGCAGCGCACCGACGGGTGCCTTACGTACCCAGGCGTTTCCCGGCGCCGACACCGTCGACAGCGGCGCGTCGGCCAGCAGTTCCTCGCCGTGTTCGGCGTAGTAGCGGTAGATGTCCACCACGATCTCGACCTCGCCGAGAGCTTCGGCTGTGGTCTTGCCCATCTCGCGGGTGATGATCGCACCGAGCTCGTCCGCCCGATCGCTGTAGGCCTGGGCGACTCTCAGCAACATCGCCGATCGCTCCGACTTGGCCGTCAGGCGCCAGGTCTGAAAGGCCGCGGACGAACGGCCCAGGACCTCATCGACCTGCTCATCGGTGGCGGTGGGGAACTCAGCACCAGCCTCGCCTGTAGCCGGATTGACAACCTTGTAGATGCTCAACGCAGACTCTCCTTCATGGACGGTGGCGCCGACTGGGCACGGGTCGAGTCTGTCACTCGGCGCCCCACCGAACCAGGCCAGGACCCCCGCGAGGCTGCCGCGGCCAGGCTGGGATCCGGCCGGCTAGGGCCCGGCCAGAACCTGCGAGCACAACGCGGACAGCCGCTGCGTCGCGTCCGCGGCATCGTCACCCAGCACAGTGACCAGTACCGCTTGGTCAGCGAGCCGCTGCGCGACCGCGGTGGCCGAGCCGACCACCGTCCTGGCCACGATCCCAGGGCCGACCAGCAGCGCCGTTCCGAGTACCCGCCGGCCGGCCAGCAGACCGGGCCAGGCCAGCAGCTCGGGGTCGGTCAGGTCGATCTCCTGCCGCAGCAGCGGTACCCCTGACCGGTCCACCTGCCACCGCAGGGTGGCCGCTCCGGGCGGCTCGCCGGTACGTCCGAGCACCAGCAGTTCGCGCCACTGCAGACTGGCATCGTCGGCCAGCTCGACCGTCAGCCGCACCTGTACCGAACCGCCTGCGCAGACGATCAGCGGCCCCGGGTCGGCCACCAGCACAGCGCCGGCCGCGAGGCGGACGGTGGTGCTGAGCCGGGCCGGCACACCGGCACGACCCTGGGACAGCGCGGCTCCGGTGGCCGCCAGCCGCGCTCGGGCACCCTCACCGACCACCAGTTCCAGATCGCGGCGATCTCCCGACAGCGGCCCGGCGGCGGTACCCACCAGACAGAGCGAACACTCGTCCGGATCGTCGCTGAGCACCTGGCGCAGCGTGATCGGCGGTGCGCTGCGCACCCGACGCAGCACACCGCCTGCCTCGACCACCGCCAGCGCGGTGGCCGTGACGCTCGCGGCGGCGTTAACGCTGGCGGTAGCGGTGCCGCTCGGGCTCATGCCGGCGCGAGCTCGGAGCGCATCGCCCGCACCCACGCGGCCACTGCCGAGGCTCCGGGGTCCTGCGGCAACGACGTGAACAAAACCGGACGACCACCGCGAACCGCCGCCGCGTCGCGCGCCATCACGGCCAGATCGGCACCGACCATCGGGGCCAGATCGGTCTTGTTGATGACCAGCAGGTCCGACCGGGTCACGCCAGGACCGCCCTTGCGCGGGACCTTGTCACCCCCGGCCACGTCGATGACGAAGATCTGACGGTGGATCAGGCCGTAGGAGAACGTCGCGGTCAGGTTGTCGCCACCGCTCTCGACCAGCACCAGATCAAGCGCCGGAAAGTCCGCCTCGAGCTCCTCGACCGCATCCAGATTGGCCGAGATGTCGTCCCGGATCGCGGTGTGCGGACAGGCACCTGTCTGCACCGCTCTGATCCGTTCGTCCGGCAGCACACCGGCCCGCCGCAGAAAGTCGGCATCCTCGGTGGTGTAGATGTCGTTGGTCACGACCCCGATCGTGAGCTCTGCGCTCAGTGCGCGGCACAGGGCTGCCACCAGTGCGGTCTTGCCGCTGCCGACCGGGCCGCCGATACCGATGCGCGGAACCCGCGCCGTCACCGCGGCAATACCTTCGCCCGCGTGGACGTGTGGATGGGTGTGTGGTTCAGGACGCAAAGAGACGCACCTCCGAGAGAACGTGAACATCAGCGAGCAGCTCGAGTGCCGGCGCACTACTGGCCGCCAGCTCCAGCTCGTCCGCGGCCAACTCTGCGACCCGGTCGATCTCGGGACCCAGCCGGCTCAGCATGGCGTGCACGCCGTACGGATCCAGCCCGAGCAGTCGGACCCCGGCGCTCGCCGGAGCCACGCAGCCGGCCAGCGCGGCGGCCCGGGCCGCCAGTTGCGGGTTGCCCCCGGCCAGCCCCACGCCGGCCCCCAGCACGACGCCGTGATGCGGTTCATGTCGCTCGATGAGCTGCCACCAACGGCTCATCGCTGCGAGCACTTCACCCTGATCTGCAAAGGCCGATCTGAGCAGCCTGCCGAACCCGCGGCCGAGCTGGTGCGATGCTGTACGGGTGGCCTCCGACGGAGTCCGGGCGGTCACCTCGAGGTCCAGGGCCAGCCATTCGACGGCGGGTGCGTCCGCGAGGGCGAGCCGGCAGGCCCGTGCGGCAGCGCCCGCAGCAACCCGGCCGCTGGTGCGTAACCGGCCCCGGCAGAAGTTCTCGACGTCCGATGGTCCGGTGATGAAACCCGCGGCGACCGCGGCCTCCATGCCGGCGGAGTGCTGGTGGCCGCCGGCAGGCGAGCGCGAATCGAGCAGCAGCAGGAGCAGGCTCGACGGAGCTTCGGAGGCAGTCACCGGTAGGTCATCAGAAGAGGAAATACCTTTGTGCCATGGGCAGTTCGAGAGCCGGCTCAGGCCTGATCAGTTCGCCGTCGATGTGGACGGCGAAGGTTTCGGAGTCCACCTCGATCCGGGGCAGGGCGGTGTTCTCCGGCAGGTCGGCCTTGCTCAGGCCGGCGACGTTCTTCGCCGCCAGCAGCGGCCGGTCGCTGTCCCACCGATCGGCAAACCCCGCTTCGATCGCGGTCTCAGACACGAAGTGCCGCCCCAGGCTGGCGGGCAGTGTGCCGAAGGACCCGAACATGGGTCGCATGAACTGGGGCTGCGGAGTGGGGATCGAAGCGTTGGCGTCGCCCATGTTCGCCCAGGCGATGACGCCGGACTTGATCACCAGGTTCGGGCGAACGCCGAAGAAAGCCGGTTCCCAGAGCACCAGATCGGCCAGCTTGCCGGTTTCGACGGATCCGATCTCGGCATCCAGCCCATGGGTGACGGCCGGGGCGATCGTGTACTTGGCGATGTACCTGCGGGCGCGGTGATTGTCGGCGGCACCGTCGCCGGCCAGGGAACCGCGCCGTTGTTTCATCACGTGCGCGGTCTGCCAGGTACGCAGGATGGTCTCGCCGATCCGACCCATGGCCTGCGAGTCCGATCCGATCATCGAGATCGCGCCGAGGTCGTGCAGCACGTCCTCGGCGGCCATCGTGGACGGCCTGATTCGGCTTTCGGCAAAGGCCAGATCTTCGGCGATGGTCGGCTTCAGGTGATGGCACACCATCAGCATGTCCAGATGTTCGTCCAGGGTGTTTCGCGTGTACGGACGGGTCGGGTTGGTCGAGGACGGCAGCACATTGGCGTGTGCGGCAACCTTGATGATGTCGGGCGCGTGACCGCCTCCGGCACCTTCGGTGTGATAGGTGTGGATCGGTCGGCCACCGATCGCGGCCAGGGTCGATTCGAGGTAGCCGGCCTCGTTCAACGTATCGGTGTGGATGGCGACCTGCACCCCCGCCTGCTGCGCGACGGTCAGGCAGGCATCGATCGCGGCCGGCGTGGTGCCCCAGTCCTCGTGCAGCTTGAAGCCGGCGGCACCACCGCGCAGTTGCTCCCACAGCCCTTCGGCGCTGACCGTGTTCCCCTTGCCCAGCAGGACGATGTTCACCGGCCATTCGGCGAGCGAGTACAGCATCGCCTGCAACCAGAACGATCCCGGCGTCACCGTGGTTGCCTTGGTGCCCTCGGCCGGGCCGGTGCCGCCACCGATCAAGGTGGTCATCCCGGCGGCGAGCGCAACCGGGATCTGCTGCGGCGCGATCAGGTGCACGTGACTGTCGACGCCTCCGGCGGTGAGGATCAGGCCGTTGCCGGCAATGATCTCCGTCGACGGTCCGATCACCAGGCCCGGCGTGACGCCGTCCATCGTGTCGGGGTTTCCGGCCTTGCCCAGCGCCACGATCCTGCCGTCCCGGATACCGACGTCGGCCTTGATCACTCCCCAGTGATCGAGCACCACCGCCCCGGTGATGACGAGGTCGGGCGTTCCCTCGGCTCGCGTCGCCCGAGCCTGGCCCATCGACTCCCGAATGACCTTTCCACCGCCGAACACCGCCTCGTCACCGGCAAGGCCCCCGCCGGGACCGCCACAGCGGTCCTCCGTCACCTCGATCAGCAGGTCGGTGTCAGCAAGGCGGACCCGATCGCCCACCGTTGGCCCGTACAACGCCGCATACCGGGACCTGGACAGGTCAGTCATCGAGCGGGCCCGCCGATTCCGGCCTCAGTCCCGGGACCACGCGTGCGCCCGCAAGGGCCACCAGGTTCACCTGCTGGGAAAGGCCGGGTTCGAACCGCACGGACGTGCCCGCCGCGATGTCCAGCCGGTAGCCCCTCGCCGCCGAGCGGTCGAAGTGGAGCGCGGGATTCACCGCCGCGAAGTGGTAGTGCGAGCCGACCTGGACGGGACGGTCCCCTGAGTTCTCCACAATCAGACTGACCTTCGCGCGCCCGGGGTTGAGGGCGATCATTCCGTCCGCGGGGATCACCTCACCCGGTATCACTGGATGGGCCCATGGATGGTGACCAGTTTGGTGCCATCGGGAAACGTCGCCTCGACCTGCACCGAGTCCAGCATCTCCGGCACGCCGTCCATCACATCGGCCCTGCTGAGCACCTCGCGACCTGCCGACATCAGCCCCGCCACGGTCCGGCCGTCCCGTGCTCCCTCGAGGACAAAGGACGTCAGGATCGCGACCGCCTCGGGGTAGTTGAGGCGCAGGCCGCGGGTCCTGCGCCGTTCGGCTACGTCCGCGGCCAGCGTGATCAACAACCGTTCGCGCTCGTGCTCGCTCAGCCGCATGGCGTCACGGTATGCCAGCACCATTACCTGCAGGTAAAAGGGGGGTTGGCTGGCTAGGGACGGCCGTTCTGGACCGGATGCCCGGTTTTGATAGGAATGCAGGTCGAATCAGCGTCGAGTATTCCGGCCACATTGCTTCCTAAGGATCGGCACAGTCGATAGCCTGCCCATGCCAAGGGCGACGAATCGGGGCGCTCCTCTTGTCCACCATTCCGATCAGGAGACTCAACTAACATGACCGATTTCTCGCAGGGTTACGGCGCTCCACTCCCACCGGCCGGGGCTCCGGGCCAGCTCGCCAGCTGGGGTGAACGGGCTATCGCCGCGATCATCAACTGGGCGATCATCGTGGTCGGTTACGTCGTCGTGCTGATCGTCGCGCTCATCCTCGGCGCCGTGTCGTCGGCGTTGGGGACCCTGGTCGGCCTCGTCGGTTACCTCGCACTGGTCGCGGCCTCGTTCTACTTCTACTACCTCGATGGCAGCACCGGGCAGTCGCCGGGCAAGCGGCTCACCGGTCTGCGCGTGATCAGCGAGACCACCGGTCAGCTGATCGGTGGCGGCATGGGTATCGGGCGCGGCCTGGCGCACATCGTCGACAGCATCATCTGCTACATCGGCTGGTTGTTCCCGCTCTGGGATGCGAAGAAGCAGACCCTGGCGGACAAGATCGTCAAGACCGTCGTCGTCACCGGCGCCCCTAAGCAGCCGCTCGGGATCAACCTGTTCAAGTAGCCGGCGCTCGCGCCAGCCATTAGCAACGGCGAGTCCGACGGCGAGCGGAATCAGGGCGGGGCAGGCACGATGGGTGCGTGACCCCTACCGATGCCAGCAGAATCTCCCCGGCGCGAGGCAGGCCTTCCCATCGACGCAGGCCCGCCTTCCGACTCAGTGTGGTGGCCTCGACAGTTGTGGCGGCCGTCCTGGTCGCGGCCTGCTCGGGATCCAAGCCCAAGGCCGCGCACCTCGGTGCTGCCGAACCTGCCGTCGCACCGATGGCGACCTCCGCGCCGGCCGGCCGGTCGGTGGCGGTGGGGGCCGCCCCTGAAGGGATCGTGTACGACCCGGTCACCAAGTTGGTGGCAGTGACGGTGCGCAATCCTGATCGCCTGGTTCTGCTGGACGGAACGACGCTCAAGATCGAGAAGGAGATCCGGCTCGCCGGTCACGCGCGGCACCTGCAGTTGGCAGGGCCGGGTGGGCCGGTCATCGTCCCGGAGGAGAACGCCAACGTCCTGGGACTGGTGGCCCTACCCGGCGGCGCCGTGACCGAACTGCCCACGGGCAAGAGCCCGCACGACGCATCCGCGGTGACCGGCGGCTTCGTGGCCGGCGACGAGTTCGGCGGCTCGATCACCATCGCCCGCACCGGCCAGCCCGAGCAGACCGTGGCCGACCTGACCCAACCCGGTGGCGTGGTGGACTTCGGTGACACGGTCGCCGTGGTCGACGTAGGCAATTTCACTGTCAGCACCTACCAGGTGTCCGACGGCAAGCGGATCGCGCGGGCAGCTGCCGGAGCGGGCCCCACCCACGGCATCCGGACGTCGGACGGCAGGTTGATCGTCGCTGACACCCGGGGCAATCAATTGCTGAACTTCACCGAGAATCCGCTGTCGCAGCTGGGTAAACAGTCGGTGCCCGGCGCACCGTACGGAATGGCGTCCGATCCCTCGACACCACGCATCTGGGTGACGCTGACGGCCCTGAACCAGGTGGTGCCTTCAGCGCCACTTTCGACCGAACTCTTAGAGGTTGTGACGGCCGAAGCCGCGCGACTTGG
>JBBQFE010000132.1:0-7658 GCA_038321605.1 Mycobacteriales bacterium
CCGATCAGGGCGCGCACGATCGCGACCCGCTGCTGTTGCCCGCCCGACATCTCATCCGGAAAGCGATCCGCCAGGCCGTACATGCCGACTTCGGCCAACGCCGCGTGGGCCTCCCGACGTGCCTGCCTGGTAGAGATTCCGTCCAGTTCCCGGGGAAGCATCACGTTCTCGGCGGCGGTCAACGATGGGATCAGGTTGAGCTGTTGGAAGACGTAGCCGATGGAGCGCCGGCGCAGGGCGGCAAGTTGTTTCGCGCTCTTGCTGATGAGGCTTTCCCCTGACACCAGGACGTCGCCGGCGGTGGGGGAGTCCAGGCCGCCGGCGATGGTCAGCAGACTCGACTTGCCTGATCCCGACGGGCCCATGATGGCCACGAGTTCCCCGGCCGCGACATCCAGGCAGACACCGGTCAGCGCATGCACGGCAAGTTCACCCTCGCCGTGGGTACGGACGACTCCCCGCAGGGCCAGCACCGCCGTGCTGTCGTGGCGGATCTCGTCGAAGGCCACCGAGCTCATCAGCTCCGCCGCTTCGAGGTGGCTGCGACCGCCGACGGCTCCGCGCCCGCGGCGACTTCCGGTTTGGCGCGCTGGGACTCGATCGATGAACGGTGGCGGTGCAATCTGGTCTCGCAGTGATCGAGCCAGCGCACCTCCGCCTCGGCGGTGAAGATCAGCGAGTCGGCGACGAGTTGCCAGGAAAGGTCGTCTCCTGCACGCTCGCGAGCGCGGGTGTAGTCCTGCAGCGCCTTGATCGTGGCGGCCCGCTGGATCTGCACGATGCGCGCGATGTCTGCGCCGGGTGTTCGCGCGGCGAGGGCGAGTTTGATGGCCAGTTCGTTGCGTGCCGGCTCAGCTGAGACCGGTGTTGCGAACCATTCGGCGACCTCGGCCCGCCCGGTCTCGGTGATCGCGTAGAGGCGCTGACCTTCGGCGCCGGCCTGCGATTCTTCGATCAGGCCGTCCCGCTCCAATCTGGCCAGGGTTGTGTACACCTGGCCGATGTTGATGGGCCAGGTGGCCCCGGTCGACTCCTCGAACGCCGACCGAAGTTGGTAGCCGTGCATCGGGGCCTGATCGAGCAACGTCAACAGTCCGTGTTTGACCGACATGGTGAACCTTTCGGGTAGTTACCCGGTATGCATACCCGGTATCTACCCGAAAGGTCAAGGGACTCGGCGCCCACGGCGCGAACCGTCTGGCGCCCACGGAGCTGACGGTCTGGCGCCTACGGCGTGTAGCGCAGCCAGATCCCCCCGAGTGGAGGGACCCGGATCTCGGCCGAGGTCGGCTGACCGTGCCAGCTCGGGCCGTCCGCGGTGACAGCCCCGAGGTTGCCGACACCCGAACCGCCGTAGATCTCGGCGTCGGTGTTGACCGCCTCCTCCCAGCGTCCGGTCAGGGGCAGCCCCAACCGGTAACGCTCGTGCGGCACGGCGGAGAAGTTGACCACGGTGGCGAGCACCGATCCGTCATCACCCCAGCGCAGGAAGGAGAAGACGTTGCCGGTCGCGTCGTTGGCGTCGATCCAGGAGAAGCCCTCCGGCCTCACATCCTGGGTGTAGAGCGCCGGTGTCTCGCGGTAGGTGGCATTGAGGTCGGACACCAGCCGCAGCACGCCGGAATGGTCGTCGCCGTCGAGCAGCCACCAGTCGAGCGAACGGCCCTCGCTCCATTCGCCACCCTGGGCGAACTCGCAGCCCTGAAAGATCAGCTGCTTGCCCGGATGCGCCCACATGAACGCGTACAGCGCGCGCAGGGTGGCCATCTGCTGCCAGCGGTCCCCGGGGATCTTGTTGAGCAGGGATCCCTTGCCGTGCACCACCTCGTCGTGGCTGAACGGAAGGACGAAGTTCTCCGAGTACGCATAGACCATCGAGAACGTCATCTGATGGTGGTGATACTGCCGGTGCACCGGCTCCTTCTGGATGTAGTCGAGGGTGTCGTGCATCCAGCCCATGTTCCACTTGAAGCCGAAGCCCAGGCCGCCCAGATGGGTGGGACGGGTGACGCCCGGCCACGAGGTGGACTCCTCGGCGATGGTCACCACCCCCGGAACCCGCTTGTAGACCGTGGCATTCATCTCCTGCAGGAACGCCACCGCCTCGAGGTTCTCCCGACCGCCGAACTTGTTGGGCAACCACTCTCCGGCCTTGCGGGAGTAGTCGAGGTAGAGCATCGAGGCGACCGCGTCCACCCGCAGACCGTCGATGTGGAACTCCTCCAGCCAGTAGACGGCATTGGCGACCAGAAAGTTGCGGACCTCGCGGCGCCCGAAGTCGAAGACGTAGGTGCCCCAGTCCGGCTGTTCGCCCCGGCGGGGGTCGGCGTGCTCGTACAGGGCGGTGCCATCGAAGCGCGCCAATGCCCAGGCATCCTTGGGAAAATGCGCCGGCACCCAGTCGACGATCACGCCGATGCCGGCCTGGTGCAGGGCATCGACGAGGTACCTGAAGTCGTCCGGGTTTCCGAAGCGGCTGGTGGGAGCGAAGTAGGAGGTGACCTGGTAACCCCACGAACCACCGAACGGGTGTTCGGCCACAGGCAGGAACTCCACGTGGGTGAACCCGGTCTGCTGCACGTAGTCGACTAGTTCGGTCGCCAGCTCGCGGTAGCTCAGGCCCTGCCGCCACGAGCCGAGGTGCACCTCGTACACCGACATCGGGGCGGCATGCCAGGCGGTCTTCGCCCTCTTGGCCAACCACTCCTGGTCCTGCCAGGTGTAGTCGGCGGTGAACACCACAGACGCCGTCAGCGGCGGAACCTCGGTAGCGAAGGCCATCGGGTCCGCCTTCTCCCGCCACACGCCGTCTTTGCCGAGGATGTCGAACTTGTACTTCGCACCGTCACCGACACCGGGCACGAACAGTTCCCAGATACCGGATGACCCGAGCGAGCGCATCGGATACGCCCTCCCCGACCAGTAGTCGAAGTCACCCTGCACCCGCACCCCGGTGGCGTTGGGGGCCCAGACCGCGAAGGACGTTCCGCTCACCGGTCCGCTGGGGGTGTCATAGCTGCGAACGTGCGCACCGAGCACCTTCCACAGTTCCTCGTGCCTGCCTTCGCCCAGCAGGTAGAGGTCGACCTCGCCGAGCGTCGGCAGCCAACGGTAGGGGTCATCCACCAGGTAGGACTGTGATCCGTAGCTGACCTCGAGCCGGTAGTCGGACGGGTCGGTGTCCACGATCCCACCGAAGATTCCCGCCGGGTGGATCTGCTCCAGCTCGGTACGTTTGCCGCCGATTACCACGGTCACGGCATCGGCTTCTGGCCGTAGGGTCCTGATCGCGGTCTGGCCGGGCGCGACCGGGTGCGCGCCGAGCACTGAATGTGGCTGAGCGTGGTTGCCGGCGACGATCCTGTCGAGTTCCTCGGCACTGACGTTTTCGGTCTGCATGGCTGCCTTCTTTGGCTTGTCGGTCATGCGCTTACCGCGAGTCGCTGCAGCGATGCCTGCGGGATGGGTAACCAGTTTGGCCGGTTTCTCGCCTCGTAGATGAGTTCGTACACGGCCTTGTCGGCCTCGAATGCCCTGAGCAGCACTGCATATTCGGCGGGATCCAGGCCGCCGCCCTCGGCGTAGCCGGTACAGAACGCGGCCCTGTTGCGGTCCGCCCATTCGGCGGCCCGGAACTCCGACTGCGGGGTACCCCGGACGTCGATGAGCTGGTGACGGGCCGCGTAGTCGAAGCTGCGCAGCATGCCGGCCACGTCACGAATGGGGGAGTCCTGGGCACGGCGGTCGAGGATGCTCTTGGCGGGCTCGCCCTCGAAGTCGAGGAACACCCAGCGGTGCACGGTACGAAGCACCTGTCCCAGATGCAGATCTCCGTGCACGCGCTGCGCCAGTACCGGCAGCCTGAAGGCGGCCAGGTCGGAGTACGCCTGCCTGAGACCATCGGCGACCTCGGTCAGCGTGGGCACCTCGATCAGCGCCGCGTCGAGGCGGGCGCCCATCGCGGCGGCCCGGTCAGCGAGCTCGGTGGCGTCGAGCTGTCGGGTGCCGAAGGACCTGGCCAGGTCCGCGTGCACCTCGGCCGCTGAGATGCCCAGCCGGTGTGCCTCACCGGCGAAGTCACCGCCGGCCTCCTCGGCGTGCAGATCCGCCTCGGCCATCAGGTCGCGAACGCTGGCGGTGGCCAGCTGCCACCCGTCCGTCGCGGTGGTCATGAATTCCTGAACCATGGCCAGGCTCCAGGCCGCGCCGTCGATCTCAGCGGTGACGTAGCCGAACAGTTGGGCGATGTGGCGGGCACCCAACCGGGACAGCTCGGCGTGGATCTCGATGTCCGGGTTCAGCCCCGGCTCGAGCCGGCGGAACACCTTCATGATCGCGACATCGCCGAACACCAGGGAGGTGTTGGACTGCTCCGTGCTGAGCGCCAGGCTGGTCTCGCAGACCGGTATCTGCTCCGGCTCGGAGGTTCGGACGAAATCCACCCCGTACAGCTGGGCGTTCGCCGCTATCGCAGCGAGCCAGAGTCCGGTCACCTCCTTGTCGTGCAGGGCGTCGTAGAGGTGGACGATCTCGCCGGTGACCGCGTCCGTCACGGCACCGATGGACACGTGCTCCAAGTAGGCGACCGGATGGGGACGCAGGACCATCGGCACCTGGTAGTGCTCGACGCTGCCGTCGTCGTAATGCACGTCCGCGATCCAGAGCTGAACCGACAGCGGCTGCTCGGCGAGGGTTGCCAGCAGCCGCGCCTCGATCCTGCCGTTTCGTGACTTGCCGCCGTACCAACGCTGTTGAAAAAGCCAGGGACCAAGCACTCCTGTGACTGCGGCGGGATCGACTCTCACCCGGTGACTCCTTTCTGGCCGCCGTCGGCGATGAAGCCCTCAGCGGCCTGCGGTGCCCCGGTCTCGCTGGCACCTGACCTGTCCCCGTTCGCTGCTGGCGGTTCAGCATCTTGGGTGGACAGTCGTTCGTCGTGCTCACCACCCACCGACCACTCTGTGACCGGCAGACCGGTTCCGGCGGCGGGCTGGTGCTGCGGAATCCGCAGCCAGTAGAACCCGTGCCCGGCCAGGGTGAGCAGGTACGGCAGCTCACCGATGGCAGGAAAGTGGCTGCCGCCGGTCATCTCGACCGGCTCGGCACCTTCCCACTGGCGAAGGTCGAGTTCGACCGCCTGCGGAAAGCGTGACAGGTTGTTGATGCAGACCACCACGTCGTCGCCGAAGGCGCGCACGAAGGAGAGCACCGAGGGGTTCGAGCCGCCGAGATCGGTGAAGGTACCGAGCCCGAAGGCGGGATTGGCCTTGCGTAGGCCGATCATCCGCCGCGTCCAATGCAACAGCGACGAGGTGTTGCGGGTCTGGGCCTCGACGTTGGTGACCTGGTAGCCGTACACCGAGTCGGAGTTCACCGGCAGGTACAGCCGGCCCGGGTCACAGTTTGAGAATCCGGCGTTGCGGTCGGGGGTCCACTGCATCGGCGTGCGCACCCCGTCGCGGTCCCCGAGCCAGATGTTGTCGCCCATCCCGATCTCGTCGCCGTAGTAGAGCACCGGCGATCCGGGCAGCGACATCAGCAGGGCGGTGAACAACTCGATGCGGTTGAGATCGTTGTCGAGCAGCGGGGCCAGCCGACGCCGGATGCCGATGTTGGCCTTCATGCGTGGATCCTGGGCGTACTCGTTCCACATGTAGTCGCGTTCCTCGTCGGTGACCATCTCAAGGGTCAGCTCGTCGTGGTTGCGAAGGAAGATTCCCCATTGGCAGCTGGCCGGAATGGCCGGGGTCTGTTCCAGGATCTCTGAGATCGGGTACCGGTTCTCACGGCGCACCGCCATGAAGATCCGCGGCATCACCGGAAAGTGGAACGCCATGTGGCATTCGTCGCCGCCGACGGAGTAGTCCCCGAAGTACTCGACCACGTCGGCCGGCCACTGGTTCGCCTCGCAGAGCAGGACCCGGTCGGGGTAGTTGTCGTCGACCTCCTTGCGGACCCGCTTGAGGATCTCGTGCGTCTCGGGCAGGTTCTCGCCGTTGGTGCCGTCCCGTTCGAACAGGTAGGGCACGGCATCGAGCCGGAAGCCGTCGATGCCCATGTCCAGCCAGAACCGGATCGCGTCCATGATCGCGTCGACGACCGCGGGGTTGTCGAAGTTCAGGTCAGGCTGGTGGGAGAAGAACCGATGCCAGAAGTACTGCTTGCGTACCGGATCGAACGTCCAGTTGGACGGTTCGGTGTCGACGAAGATGATCCTGGCCTCGGAGTAGCGGCTGTCGTCGTCGGCCCACACGTAGAAGTCGCCGTAGGGTCCGGTCGGGTCGTTGCGACTTGCCTGGAACCACGGATGCGCATCCGAGGTGTGGTTCATCACGAAGTCGATGATGACCCGGATACCGCGCTCATGCGCCTGCTCGAGGAAGTCCGCGAAATCCTCGATGGTGCCGAACTCCGGCAGTACCCCGGTGTAGTCGGCGACGTCATAGCCGCCGTCACGCAGCGGCGACGGGAAGAACGGCGGCAGCCAAAGGCAATCCACACCGAGCCACTGCAGGTAGTCGAGCTTGTCGGTCAGCCCCCGCAGGTCGCCGGTGCCATCGCCGTTGGAGTCGGCGAAGCCGCGTACGAGCACCTCGTAGAAGACCGCGCGCTTGAACCATTCAGGATCGCGATCCACCGGTACGGCCTCGGTCACAGCTCGCTCCTCCTTGTGCGCTCAGTACCCGCGCGGCGATGCCACCGTGCGATTCACCGCCCGAGTCTGCCATGAACCGGAAGCGCTCACAGCCCCCTCGAACGCGGTCTTCACCTCCGGCGAGCTCACTGCATCGGCGGAAGTGGCGGGATGGGCGGCAACGGAGGCACGAAGGGCAGCGCGGACTCATCGGCGGGCAGACCCGAGTGCGCCGAGCGGGATTCCGCGTCGGAGTCCGAGGCCCTGATGTCGGCCTCGGGCAGTTCGGCGGCCGGCGGCAGATTCGAGTCGAACCAGCCGGTGGTGTCGATGGCTTCGGTGGCCGCGTGTCCAGATTCAGCTGGTGCGCCGCCGCTACTCTGCGCCGCCAGCCAGGACGGTGCCGCGTCGTCTGCGCCGCTCAGCTTGGCCAGGCCCTCCAGGGCCTTGGAGAATTCACTGGGCACGATCCACATCTTGTTCGCATCGCCCTGAGCGATCTGGGGCAGGGTCTGCAGGTACTGGTAGGCAAGCAGAGCCGGGTCGGGCCTGGCCGCGTGGATCGCCCCGAACGTCGTCTCGATCGCCTTGGCCTGACCCTGGGCAGAGAGGTAGCGGGCAGCCCGATCACCCTCGGCGCGCAGGATCCGGGACTGTCGGTCGGCTTCCGCCGACAGGATGGCGGCTGTCTTCGCACCTTCCGCGGACAGGATCTGGGCGGCCTTCTGGCCCTCCGCGGTCTTGATCGCCGACTCGCGCTGGCCCTCGGCAGACAGGATGATGGCGCGCTTGTCCCGATCGGCACGCATCTGCTTCTCCATCGCGTCACGGATGGACGCAGGCGGTTCGATGGCCTTGATCTCGACCCGCGCGACCCGGATCCCCCACGGGCCGGTGGCCTCGTCCAGAACTCCGCGCAACTGGGTGTTGATGTTGTCGCGGCTGGTCAGAGTCTGTTCCAGGTTCAGCGCGCCGACCACGTTACGCAGCGTGGTGATGGTCAACTGCTCCACGGCCTGGATGT
>JBBQFE010000133.1:0-7651 GCA_038321605.1 Mycobacteriales bacterium
TCGAGCAGGTAGTCGGTCAGATCCTCGGACATCTTCTTGGTGAGCGTGGTGACCAGCACCCGCTCGTTCTTGGCTGCCCGTTCCCGGATCTCGCCGACCAGGTCGTCGATCTGGCCCTTCGTGGGCTTGACCACGACCTCCGGGTCGATCAACCCGGTGGGCCGGATGACCTGTTCGACGAAGTCGCCGCCGGCCTTGCCGAGCTCGTAGTGCCCTGGCGTAGCCGACAGGTAGACGGTCTGGCCGATCCGATCCACGAATTCCTCGAACTTCAGCGGACGGTTGTCCATCGCGCTCGGCAACCGGAACCCGTGGTCGACCAGCGTCCGCTTTCGCGACATGTCACCTTCGTACATGCCGCCGGTCTGCGGCACGGTGACGTGCGACTCGTCGATGACCAGCAGGAAATCCTCGGGAAAATAGTCCAGCAGACAGTTCGGCGCGCTGCCTGGTGCCCGGCCATCGATGTGCAACGAGTAGTTCTCGATACCTGAGCAGAAGCCCACCTGGCGCATCATTTCGATGTCGTAGGTGGTGCGCATCCGGAGCCGCTGGGACTCGAGCAGCTTGCCCTGACCGTCGAGTTCGGCCAGCCGCTTCTCCAGCTCACCCTCGATCCCGGCGATGGCCTTTTCCATCTTCTCGGGGCCGGCGGCGTAGTGGGTCGCGGGAAAGATGAAGACCTCGTCGACCTCTCGGATGACCTCACCGGTGAGCGGGTGCAGGTAATAGAGACGCTCGATCTCGTCGCCGAACATCTCGACCCTGATGGCAAGTTCCTCATACACCGGGAAGATCTCGACGGTGTCGCCGCGGACCCGGAAGGTGCCCCGGCTGAAGGCGATGTCGTTGCGCGCGTACTGCACGCCCACGAGGCCACGCAGGATCTTCTCGCGCTCGATCTCCTGGCCGATGCGCAGCCGCACCGCACGGTCGACGTACTCCTGCGGAGTTCCGAGACCGTAGATGCACGAAACGGTGGCGACCACCACCACATCCCGCCGTGTCAACAACGACATGGTCGCGGAGTGCCTCAGCCGCTCCACCTCGGAGTTGATGGCCGAATCCTTTTCGATGTACGTGTCCGTCTGCGGGACGTACGCCTCAGGCTGGTAGTAGTCGTAGTAGCTCACGAAGTACTCGACGGCGTTGTTGGGCAGCATCTCGCGGAGCTCGTTGGCCAGCTGGGCTGCCAGGGTCTTGTTGGGCGCCATGATCAGCGCCGGTCGCTGCAGCTTCTCGATCAGCCAGGCGGTCGTCGCGGACTTGCCGGTGCCGGTCGCGCCGAGTAGCACCACGTCACGCTCGCCGGCCCGGATCCGCTTCTCCAGCTCCGCGATCGCGGTCGGCTGGTCACCGGAGGGCGTGAATTCGCTGATCACCTCGAACTTGCCGCTCGAGGGCACGATGTCGCTGTTCACTCGCATGACTCCACGGTACGGAACACCTACGACAACCATGTCCACCATCCACGCCCAGCAACCCACGCCCGTGTCGGTCAGACAGCTACCGTGATCAGGTGCCAGCACCCTCCGTTCTTGCGGTCAGCCGCAGCGCAACCCATTCGATGTCAAAGCCGACGGCCACCGACATCAGCCTGATTGCCGGGCTGGGAGTGGCCGACGACGCTCACGCCGGGGTTACGGTGCAGCACCTGTCTCGCGTCCGGCGGGACCCGACGATGCCCAACCTGCGCCAGGTACACCTGATCCACCAGGAGTTGATCTCCGAACTCGCCGCGGCAGGTTTCGCAGTAGTGCCGGGCCTTCTCGGCGAGAATGTGACCACCGTCGGCGTGCCGCTGCTGGAGCTGCCGACCGGATCCCGGCTCAAGCTCGGACCGCAGGCCGTCATCGAGCTGACCGGGCTCCGCAATCCGTGCAGTCAGATCGACGGCCTGCAGGCCGGGCTGCTGAAGGCTGTGCTGCACCGTGCCGACGACGGTTCGCTGATCCGCAGGGCCGGCGTGATGGCCGTGGTGCTGGTCGGGGGGCGGGTCGCCCCCGGTGACCCGATAGCGGTCGAGCTGCCTGCCGGGCCGCGGCTGCCCCTGATCCCGGTCTGAGATCGGGCGGCGACACCAACCGTCAGGGAGTGGCGGTTGTCCTGGCGCTCTTGAGCAGACTGGCCACCGTGGTCACGGCCAGCACCCCCAGAATCACCACCAGCGAGAGCCAGATCGGGATGTCGGGAGCCCAACCCACGTGCTCGCCGCCATTGATGAACGGCAGGGTGTTCTCGTGCAGCGCATGCAACACGAGTTTGACGCCGATGAAGCCGAGCAGCACGGACAGCCCCAGGCTCAGATACACCAGCCGCTTGAGCAGGCCGCCGATCAGGAAGTACAGCTGCCGCAGGCCCATCAGCGCGAAGAGATTCGCCGTGAGCACCAGGTAGGGCTCCTTGGTCAGTCCGTAGATGGCCGGGATCGAGTCCAGCGCGAAGAGCAGATCGGTGGTGCCCAGGGCGACGATGACGATCATCATCGGCGTCATCAGCCGCCTGCCATCCCGCTTGACCGTGACGTGGCTGCCTGCCCATTCGTCGGTCGAGGGCACGCGGCCGCGCAGCCACCGAATCAGCCTGCCGTCGGAGTACTCCCCGTCCGGGTCCTCCTCGCCGTTCTCCTTGGCGAGCTTGATCGCCGTGTAGACCAGGAACGCGCCGAAGAGATAGAAGACCCACGAGAACGTGTTGATCGCCGCGGCGCCGACCGCGATGAAGATCCCCCGCAACACCAGCGCCAGCACGATACCGATCAGCAGCGCCGACTGCTGGAGCTTTCGGGGCACCGCCAGCTTGGTCATGATGATCAGAAAGACGAACAGGTTGTCTACCGACAGCGAGTACTCGGTCAACCAGCCCGCGAAGAATTCGGTGCCGTACCGCGACCCGCTGACCACGAAGACGCCGATACCGAAGGTGATCGCCGCGCCGACGAAGAACGCCAGATGGCTGGCCGACTCACGCATCGACGGCTCGTGCGGGCGCCGTCCGATGACGAACACGTCGACGATCAGGAAGACAGCGGTGACGGCGAGTGTCAAGGTCCACACGAGCGGGGTTACATGCATCCTGTCCTCCGGTCAGCCAGATGTGGCGTACCGGGCGGTACGCGCCTGCTGCCGGAGGTCTCACCCACCCGAAGTATCGGGCCGACTCCCCGGGACCTGCGGCCCGCGCTGCGGGTACAAGTCCGTGATGACGAGGTGGTCACGGTGTTCCTGGGGTTACTCCCCTCCAGTGCCGACCAGTTTACCCGTAACCGGCGGCACTGCCGACCAGTGCGTCAGAACGGCGGACGCAGCCGGGTGCGTGCCGCGTCGAGGTCGAAGTCCGCGGACGGATAGGTCAGCCCGAGGTCCTCCAACGATTCGGACAGCAACCTTCCGATGGCCCAGTTGCGGTACCACTTCGAATCGCTCGGCACGATGTACCAGGGCGCGTCGTCGGTGGAGGTGGCGGCGATGGCGTGCCCGTAGGCAGCCTGATAGTCCGACCAGAATGCTCGCTCGTCGATGTCGCCTGGATTGAACTTCCAGTACTTCGTGGGATCGTTGAGCCGCTCCACCAGCCGCTCACGCTGCTGGGCGTAGCTGATGTGCAGGAAGCACTTGATGAGGACGGTGCCCGACTCCACCAGCTGGGCTTCGAAATCCCGGATCGCCGCCAGCCGTTGCTCACGCTCGGCGTCATCGATCCACTCGTGCACCCGGGTGATCACCACGTCCTCATAGTGGGACCTGTTGAACACACCGATCATTCCCGCGGCTGGCAGCGCCTTCTTGATCCGCCACAGAAAATGGTGGGCCGCTTCCTCCGGCGACGGCTTCTTGAACGAGGCGATGCTGACGCCTGCCGGCCCCACGAGGCCCACGACATGCTTGACCACGCCGTCCTTGCCAGAGGTGTCCATGCCCTGAAGCACCAGCAGAATGCGCCTGCTACCGCCGCTGGCGCCATTGGCGAACAGCTTCTCCTGCATGTCCGCCAACGCCGGGCCGCTTTCGGCCAGCTGGGCCGCGGTCTTGGCCTTGCCACCGGGTGCAAGGGTCTTGGCGTCCGGCTCGTACCCGAGCAGGTTCACCGGGCCGGCCGCTACCCGCAACGCGTCGCGGATCGACGCTTCGGAGGACGAGTTGGGGGAATTCGAGGGGTCAGCGGCCATGCCCGAACCCTATCGCCCGTGGCCAGGCGGCGTCTGCCGGTCCGGCATCGGCAGTCCCGCACGCGCCGTGGCGGACTGGCCCAGGCGGGCCAGTGCGATCAACCGTGATATGGCTCGCCGATACTTCTTGCGGTACCCACCCTGCAGCATCTCGGCTGTGAAGAGCTCGTCGAGGGCAACACCCGCTGCGATCAGGGGAATCTGGCGGTCGTAGAGCCGGTCGGCCAGCACCACCAGCCGAAGTGCGACGTTCTGATCGGGAGCCGGGTGGACGGCGGTCAGGCAGACCTGGCTGACCGAATCCAGCAAGGCTCCGTACCGCGACGGATGCAGCGTCGCGAGGTGATCGAGCAGCGCGCCGAAGTCATCCAGCGTCGCACCCGGCCGTTGAGCCGCCAGCGCTACGGTGGCGGCGTCCGGCGGCGACGGTGGCTCCGGCAACCCGCGGTGGCGGTAGTCCGGTCCGTCCACCCGGATCGCAGTGAACCGAGCTGCCATCGACTGGATCTCACGCATGAAGTCTTCGGCGGCGAATCGTTCCTCGCCGAGCCGATCGGGCAGGGTGTTGGAAGTCGCGGCAAGGCGAACACCCGCCTCGTCGAGCCGGGCCAGCAGCGTGGAGACGAGAACGGTGTCACCCGGGTCGTCCAGCTCGAACTCGTCGATCGCCAGCAACCGCATCACCGAGAGCTCCGTGACCAGCCGCGCGAATCCGAGCGCGCCGGCGAGATGCGTGAGCTCCACGAAGGTCGCATATGCCTTCGGCTGCGGCGCCTCGTGCCAGGTGGACGCCAGCAGGTGGGTCTTGCCGACGCCGAAGCCGCCGTCGAGATAGACGCCGGTCGGTGCCTGGGTCAGCGGCCGGCGACGGAACAGCCCGGCACGCGTCCGTCCGGGTCGCGCACGGTCAGAAACTGAGGCCACGAATCGCTGCAGCTGCTCTGACGCGGCGGCCTGCGACGGTTGATCGGGGTCCGGGACGAAGGTGGAGAAACGCACCTGCGCGAACAGGGGCGGCGGCACCAGCCCTGAGATGAGGGATTCGACGGGCACCTCGGGGCGGCGGTCGACAAGGCGGTCAGGCACCAAGTCAGGGTATCTGTGCTGAGATGGGGCACATGCGCATTCTCCTGCCGGCCTCGCCGGACCCGATTGACGCCCCTGACGCCGCCGTCGACCTGCACGAGCACTATTCCCACAACTGGGTGGACGACGGTGGCGTGCGGGTGAATTTCATCAGCAGTATCGATGGCGCTGCGGCTGCGGCGGGCAAGTCGCGCGGCCTGCAGACTCCCGGCGACAACGCGGTGTTCGCCGCGCTGCGCGATCTGGCCGACGTCATCCTGGTAGGAGCATCCACCGCCCGGACCGAGCAGTACCGACCGCCGCGACCCAGTGCGGAGCGACGTGCCCTTCGTCGGCAGTACGGCCTGGCCGAGGTGCCGGCGGTGGCCGTGGTGTCGGGGAGTCTGGACCTGGATCTGACCAGCGACCTCTACCGCGACGGTGACCCTGACTCCCCCACACTGATCATCACCAGCTCGGCTGCACCCACGGCCCGCCGAAACGACATCATCGACCTGGCAGGCACCACAGCCCCGCTGCAACTGCTCCAGACCCCGGCCGCCGACGGCGGTGGCGTCGACTTCGCCGCTGCGGTTGGTCAACTGCGCGAACTCGGTCATCGCCGGATCTTGTGTGAGGGCGGCCCGAGGCTGTTCTCGGCGGGTCTGCTCGCCGCCGCTGTCGACGAGTTGTGCCTGACCGTCTCGCCGATGCTCGTCGGCCCCGGTGGTCCCCGGATCGTCGGTGGCGACGAGTGGCCTGAGGATCTGCTGCCTCAGCTACGGCTGACCGGGCTGCTGCTGGAGGACGATGCGCTGTTCTGCCGGTACCGAGTGTCGCACTGATCGACGCACCGCTGGGCGCGAGTGACTCCAGCTGATGCCCAGTTGGGGCTAACAGGCCACAATGGGCCGATGAAGCTGCCTGTCATGCCGCCAGTTGCTCCGATGCTGGCCAAAGCTGTGCCGTCGATCCCAGCCGGGGCGTCCTACGAACCCAAGTGGGACGGCTTCAGGTGCATCTGCTTCCGGGACGGCGACGAGGTCGAGTTCGGTAGCCGCAACGAGAAGCCGATGACCCGCTACTTTCCGGAACTGGTCGAGGCGGTGAAGGCGGAGCTCCCCGATCGCTGCGTGCTGGACGGCGAGATCGTCATCGCGACCGGGGCCGGGCTGGACTTCGAGGCGCTGCAGCAACGCATCCACCCCGCGGCGTCCCGGGTGACGATGCTGTCGCAGAAGACGCCGGCCTCATTCGTTGCCTTCGACCTGCTCGCACTCGGCGACGAGGACTTCACCCATCGCCCGTTCGCCGAGCGGCGTGCGGCGCTGGAGGCGGCGCTGGCCGAGGTCAAGCCACCGATCCACCTGACCCCGGCTACCACCGACCTCGAGCTGGCGAACCGCTGGTTCGTCGAGCTCGAAGGGGCGCACCTCGACGGCGTGATCGCCAAGCCTCTCGGCGGCACCTACCAACCCGACAAGCGGGTGATGTTCAAGATCAAGCACGTCAGAACCGCCGACTGCGTGCTCGCGGGATTCCGCTGGCACAAGACGTCCACCGAGGCCGCACCGCTCGTCGGCTCGCTGCTGCTCGGCCTCTTCGACGACGAGCAGAAGTTGCAGCATGTGGGCGTGGTGGGTGCCTTCACCGCGAGACGTCGCGCAGAGCTCGTCGGCGAACTCGAGGCACTGATGCTCGCCGACGGCGAGGAGCACCCGTGGCAGGAGTGGGCCAGTGCCGATGCGCATCAGAGCCAGCGGTTACCAGGCAACGTCAGCCGGTGGAACGCGACGAAGGATCTGTCCTTCGTTCCGCTGCGACCTGAGCGGGTGTTGGAGGTCAAGTACGAACACATGGAGGGGACCCGCTTTCGGCACCTGGCCCATTTCGTGCGCTGGCGCGACGACCGCACTCCCGAGTCCTGCAGCTACGAGCAGCTGGAGCAGCCGCTCACGTTCAAGCTGGACGATCTCGTTCCCGGTCTGGGCGGCTGAACCGGATCGCCGAGCTCACCGACGCGACAGCCGCCAGGCCAGCGGAAAGAGCACCGCGGCAACCGCGATCTTGAGCGCATCGGTCACCAGGAACGGGTTCACACCCAACGAGATCGCCTTCTCGGTGCTGAGGTGAAGGTCGGCCGCCAGCCAGGTGGCCCCCACCAGGTAGACGATCGCGCTACCCAGAGCCATGGCTCCGATGGTGCTGACCGGATTCCGATCCTGGCCACGCCGAGCCAGCGCGCCGACCGCCGCCGCCGCCAGCACGAAGCCGAGGACGTATCCGAACGACGATCCGCCCCAGCCGTGTGCGTGATTGGCGTACCACGGCACGCCCGCCATGCCGGCAAGCAGATACACCAGCATGGACAACGCACCCCGCACCGAGCCGAGCGCGCCGCCGACCACGAGCACCGCG
>JBBQFE010000134.1:0-7582 GCA_038321605.1 Mycobacteriales bacterium
AGAAATTCCTCTCGAGTCCTCGTTTCGACTACCCAGTGTCCCACCCGACCCGGGTGGCTTCAGGCTCAGGCGTCGGCGACCAGCACCTGGGGGCGCAGGTCCTCGGTGGGCGGAAGCCAGGCCGCGGGGTCTGCCGCCACCTGCTCACCGCTGCGAATGTCCTTGACCTGGTGCTCCGAACCCGCGTCGTCACCGGCCGGGAACCACACGAACGGAATGCCGCGCCGCTCGGCATAGCGGATCTGCTTGCCGTACTTCTGTGCTGTGGGCGAGACCTCGGTGGCGATGCCGCGCCCACGTAGACGCTGCGCGATCTGGTCGCAGGCGGCGCGCGAGTCGTCGTCGGGCAGCGCCACCAGTACCGCGGACGGCACCGACCGGGTGGCCGTGAGTTTCTTGCGCCCGAACAAGGGCATCAGCAGCCGGGTAACACCCAGGGAGATGCCGACGCCCGGGTAGCTGGTCGTGCCATCGGTGGCCAGCGAGTCATAGCGGCCGCCGGAACACACCGAACCCAGACCCTCGAAGCCGGCCATCCGGGTCTCGAAGACCGTCCCGGTGTAGTAGTCCAGGCCGCGGGCGATGCTCAGATCGGCCTCTGCGGTGAACCGGTCGCTGTTCAGGCCGGAGCAACCCTCGATCACAGCGGCAAGCTCGGAGAGGCCTTCGTCCAGGAGTGGGTGCTGCACGCCCAGCGCCTGTACCCGTCCGACGAAGGACGTGTCGGAGGAGCGGATGGCAGCCAGTTCGAGGCAGATCGCCGCCTGATCGCCGGTGAGCCCGGCCTCGTCGGCGAGCATCGTGCGCAGGATCTCGACCGGAACCTTGTCGATCTTGTCGATCACCCGCATGACGGCGGCGATGTCGGGCGCGCCGATCCCCTGGTAGAAGCCTTCGATCAGCTTTCGGTTGTTGATCTGCAGTCGCAGCGGGGGCAGCGGCAAGGTGGCCAGCGCCTCTGCCATCACCCGGGCCACCTCGACGTCGTGGTGAAACGCCAGCGAGTCGCGGGCGACTACGTCGATGTCAGCCTGGGTGAACTCGCGATAGCGGCCCTCCTGGGGTCGCTCGCCGCGCCACCCCTTCTGGATCTGATAGCGCCGGAAAGGAAAATCCAGCTTGCCGGCGTTTTCCAGAACGTAGCGTGCGAAGGGCACCGTCAGGTCGAAGTGCAGGCCCAGCGTCCCGGCGGCAAGGGCGCCGGACGATCCGTCCACGTGCGATGCGTCGACGTTCGATCCGTCGGCGGTCGGGCGGGTGCCCTCGGTGTCAGCCGACTCCCGCGCACCCTGCAGGCGCTGCAGCAGGTAGACCTCCTTGTCGATCTCACCCTTGCGCAGCAGTTGCTCCAGCGGCTCTGCCGCACGCGTCTCGATCGGGGCGAAACCGTGCAGCTCGAAGGTGGCGCGCAGCTGGTCGATGACCTGCAGCTCCACGAATCGCTCCGCCGGGAGCAGCTCGGGGAAACCGCTCAGGGGGGTCGGCTTGGTTGCGCTCACATCAGCTCTTTCAGAAAGGGATTGGTTCGGCGTTCCTGACCTATCGTCGTCTGCCCGCCGTGGCCGGGCAAAACAATTACCTCGTCGTCCATCGGCAGAATCACCTCGCGCAGCGAACGATGCATGGCCGCCAACGAGCCGCCTGGCAGATCGGTACGGCCGATCGAACCGGCGAAGAGCACGTCGCCGGAGAACAGCACGTCAGCCTGCTCCGCCGCCAGGGCGAACACCACCGAACCTGCTGTGTGGCCGGGAGCGTGCCTGACCTGGAAGTTCAGGCCGGCCAGTTCGACGAGCTCCCCGTCGGAGATCACGCGGACATCGTCGGGTTCGGCGAACGTCAGGCCATCGATCCCGAAGATCGGCGCGCCCTCCGCGAGACCGAGCAGCGCCCAGGGATCGGCCAACGCCGACCGGTCCTCGGCATGGATCAACGCCGGGATGTCGTTGGCCTGACACACCGGTAACACCGAGAACGTGTGGTCGAGGTGGCCGTGGGTGAGCAGCACCGCAACCGGATGCAGTCGATGCTCGGCGATGACGTCGTCCAGCGTCTCACCGATGCCGACGCCGGGGTCCACGATGATGCACTGCTCCCCCGGGCCCGAAGCCACGACGAAACAGTTCGTCCCAGCGACCTGAGCCGGAAAACCTTGGATCAGCACCGGCACGCTCCAGCTGTCTGGTTCACCCTGCCACCCACGGGTCCGCGGTCAGCAGCCCCACGATACCGACGGCCCCGCTACCGACGGCACCACCGGGGCGACTGGAGCCCGAGGCCCGCAGCACTGACCTGAGCCCGAACCGAGGTTGCTCTAAGCTCACACACTGCACCCTGGGTCCGGGTCACAGACTCGTTTCGTAGACTTCGGCGGTTGCCGATAACGCCGGACCGCCACAAACCCGTGGTGCCCGCCAAGGAGGACAGGTCAGTGCCGACTAGTAAGCAGCGCCGCGAGGCCGCCCGCCGCCACCTCGAGCGCCAGCTCACCAGGCGACAGCAGCGCGACAACCGACGTCGCCAGTTCACCCTGGTGGCGACCGTGGTCGGCGTGCTGGTCGTGTTCGCGGTCGTCATCACCAGCATCGTGATGCTCACCAGCGACAAGAAGAAGAGCACCGCCGCCAGCACCCCCTCCGCCACGGCATCAGCCTCGGCCAGCCCGACGCCGACCAGCACCAAGGCACCGCTCCCCAGCCGTAAGCCGGCGGTGATCACCCGGGCGGCGAAGAAGACCACGGGTCCCTGCGGCTACACCGAGTCCGCCACCGCCCTCAAGGCCGGCAACCTCTTCGACACCGGCGTTCCCGCCGACCCAAAGCCGACGCCCACCACCACCAGGACAGCGCTGTTCAACACCAACCTGGGCACCATCACCGTCCAACTCGACGGTCAGGGCGCGCCCTGCAACGTGCAGAGCATCGAGTACCTGATCTCCAAGAAGTTCTACGACAACAGCGCCTGCCCCCGGTCGGTCAACTCCGGCATCTTCGTCGTGCAGTGCGGTGACCCGTCCGGCACCACGTCCGGCGGGCCGTCCTACACCACCAAGGACGAGAACCTGGCCGCCGCGAAGTACACCGAGGGCACACTGGCCATGGCCAACAGCGGAGCGAACACCAACGGCAGCCAGTTCTTCTTCATCACCAAGGATTCCTCCACCAGCCTCGGCAAGAACTACACCGTGATCGGGCACGTCACGGGCGGCCTGAACATTCTGCAGAAGGTGGCCACCGGTGGCGACGACGGTTCCAACCAGGCCGGTGGCGGACGCCCGAACATCGACCTGATCTTCAAGACGGTGACGCTGAAGTAGCGGTTCGGCCGCTCAGTTCGCCGAGTGCACCCGGTACACGTCGTAGACACCCTCGACGCCGCGGACGGTGCGCAACAGGTTGTCCAGGTGCTTGGATTCGGCCAGCTCGAAGGTGAAGCGTGACACCGCAACCCGATCGCGATTAGTCGTCACGGACGCCGACAGGATGTTGACCCGTTCGTCGGAGAGCACCCGCGAGACATCGGACAGCAGACGGTGCCGGTCGAGCGCCTCGACCTGGATGGACACGACGAACACCGAGTCCGCCGACGGTGCCCAGGCGACGTCCACGAGGCGTTCGGTCTGTAGTAGCAGGGCATCTGCGTTCGTGCAGGTGCGGCGGTGTACCGACACCCCGCCACCGCGGGTGATGAAACCGAGGATCTCGTCGCCGGGCACCGGGGTGCAGCAGCGGGCGAGCTTGACCCACACGTCGGACATGCCCGACACCATGACCCCCGCGTCGCCCGTACGCCTGCTGGTCTGCGGACGGGTCGGGATCTCGGTCTCCGCGAGGTCCTCCTGCGCGCCCTCCACACCACCGAGTGAGGCGACCAGCTTCTGCACCACCGACTGGGCGGAGACATGCCCCTCACCGACCGACACGTACAGCGCGGTGACATCGGCCAGGTGCATCTCGCGCGCGATCGTCACCAGCTGATCGCCACCCAACAACCGCTGCATCGGCAACGAGGACTTACGCATGGCCCGTGTCAGAGCCGTCTTGCCTGCCTCGACCGCATCCTCACGACGTTCCTTGGCGAACCACTGCCTGATCTTCGTCTTGGCGCGCGGCGAGGCGACGAACGTCAGCCAGTCCCGCGACGGCCCGGCGCCTTCGGCTTTGGAGGTGAAGACCTCGACGGTGTCGCCGTGATCGAGCTGGGTCTCCAGGGCCACCAGTTTGCCGTTCACCCGCGCACCGATACATCGGTGGCCGACATCGGTGTGCACGGCATAGGCGAAGTCCACCGGGGTGGACCCGGCCGGCACGCCGATCACATCACCCTTGGGCGTGAAGACGTAGACCTCACGGGCGCCGAGATCGAACCGCAGGGCGTCCAGGAACTCACCCGGCTCCTGTGCCTCGCGCTGCCAGTCCAGCAGTTGCCGCAGCCAGCCCATCTCGTCGCTGACCGCCGCCGGTGAGGCGGCGACGCCACCGACCTCCTTGTACTTCCAGTGTGCTGCGATGCCGTACTCGGCCGTGCGGTGCATGCCCTGGGTACGGATCTGCAGCTCCACCGGTTTGCCGCCCGGCCCGATCACGGTGGTGTGCAGGGACTGGTACATGTTGAACTTCGGCATGGCGATGAAGTCCTTGAACCGTCCCGGCACCGGCTGCCAGTTGGCGTGGATCACGCCGAGCGTGCCGTAGCAGTCGCGTTCGGAATCGACCAGGACCCGGATGCCGACCAGGTCGTAGATGTCGGTGAATTCGCGTCCACGCACGATCATCTTCTGATAGATCGAGTAGTAGTGCTTCGGTCGCCCGTAGACGTTCGCCCTGATGCCACCGGCCTTGAGGTCGGTCTGCACCCGCTCGATCACCTCGTTGAGGTAGACGTCGCGTTGCGGGGCGCGCTCAGCCACCAGCCGGACGATCTCGTCGTAGCGCTTGGGGTAGAGGGTGGCGAAGGCCAGATCCTCCAGCTCCCACTTGATGGTGTTCATACCGAGCCGGTGCGCCAGCGGCGCCAGCACCTCGAGCGTCTCGCGGGCCTTGCGCTCCTGCTTGGCAGGTGGCAGGAACCGCAGCGTGCGCATGTTGTGCAGCCGGTCGGCGAGCTTGATCACCAGCACGCGCGGGTCGCGGGCCATCGCCACGATCATCTTGCGAATGGTCTCGGCCTCGGCGGCGTCCCCGAACTTCACCTTGTCCAGCTTGGTGACGCCTTCGACCAGGTGTGCGACCTCGGCGCCGAACTCCGCCGCGAGTTCCGCGGTGGTCAGGCCGGTGTCCTCGACGGTGTCATGCAGCAGCGCCGCCACCAGGGTCGTGGTGTCCATGCCCAGTTCGGCGAGAATGGTGGCGACCGCCAGCGGATGCGTGATGTACGGGTCGCCGGACTTGCGAAGCTGGCCCCGGTGCCGCTCCTCGGCCAGGTCATAACCACGTTGCAGCAGCTTGGCGTCGACCTTCGGGTGAGCCGCCCGATGTACTGCCAGCAACGGCTCCAGCACCGGCTTGACGGTCGCTGCACGCTGCGGTGTGACGATCCGGCGGGCGACCCGATCCCTGATCCGGCGACGGTGCGCACCGTTGGCCCCGGCCGGGGCTGCGTCGTCGGGCTTGCTGTCCGGGCCGGCGTCCACGGCGCGCGTCGACTCGGCACGAACCGTGTCATCGGACGTGCTCGGGTCAGCGGCCTCGGTGGTCAGCGGATCCTCCCCTGCAGACTGTCGGACATCTTCCCCGGCAACCGCGGCGTCACGCAGCCGCGGCACCCGGTCGGACACCCGATAAGACAGTCTAGGCGGCGCCGACATTCCCGGGCGGTCGGCCGACCGATCTACAGAGTCAGCAAAGCCGTCAGCTCAGGACCACGCACCTTGCCGCGGCCGCCGAGAAACCCGAGTTCCACGAGCACGCCGACACCGGTGACGGTGGCACCGGCCTGTGCGAGCAGGCTCAACGTCGCCTCGAGCGTGCCGCCCGTCGCGAGCACGTCATCGACCAGATAGACCCGCTTACCGTCCAGCAGACCCACCGGCACCTCGATCTGGGCCGTGCCGTACTCGAGCTCGTAGTTTCCGCTCAGGGTGGGCGGCGGCAGCTTGCCGGCCTTGCGGACCAGGACCACACCCGCATCGACGGCGCGTGCCAGCGCGGCCGCGACGACGAAGCCGCGCGCCTCCACGCCGGCGATGACGTCGGCCTCGTAGGCGGCCGGCAGGTCAGCGAGCGCATCGATGCAGGCATTGAAGGCCATCGGGTCGGCCAGCAGCGGGCCGATGTCCTTGAACAGCACTCCGGGCTCGGGGAAATCCGGCACGTCGCGCAGTCGGGACTCGATGAGCGCGGCGAGGTCGAGCGGGGACTCGCTGGGTGCGGTCACGGGCGCTTGCGTCCACGGTTCGCCGGGCGGGCACCCGGCCGCGGGGCGGGCGACGGCTTGCCGGTGGTACTGGGTGCCGGACCGGAAACCGACGCCGTGCCGGCGAGCACCGGCTCTCCGCTCTTGGCAGCGGCCGCGCGCTTGGCCAGCACCCGCTTGGTCAAGGTCTTGTACTCCGGCTCGCGCTCCTTGAGCTCCACCACGATCGGGGTGGCCAGGAACAGCGAGGAGTACGCACCCACGGCCAGGCCGATGAACAGGATCAACGCCAGGTCCTTGATGGTGCCGACACCGAGCAGTCCAGCTCCGACGAAGAGCAGCCCGGCGACCGGCAACAACGAGATCAGCGAGGTGTTGATCGACCGCATCAGGGTCTGGTTGACCGCCAGGTTCGCCGCTTCGGAATAGGTCATCCTGGCGGTCGCACTGAGATCCTTGACGTTCTCGTTCACCTTGTCGAAGACGACGACGGTGTCGTACAGCGAGAAACCGAGAATGGTCAGCAGCCCGACGATGGTCGACGGTGTCAGCTCGAACCCGACGATGGAGTAGATGCCGGCGGAGATGATGAGGTCGTGTAGCAGCGCCGTCAGCGCACCGACGCCCATCTTCCACTCGTAGCGGATCGCGATGTAGATGAACACCAGGATCAGGAACACCACCAGACCCTGGACGGCCTTGCGGGTGATCTCACTGCCCCAGGTCGAGGACACCGAGTCGATGGAGATGCTGGCCTTGTCGACCTTGAGCCCGGCGGCGAGCTTGGTGGCCACCACCGACTGCTCGTCCTGGGTCAGTTCCTTGGTCTTGATGACGATCTGGCGGTTCGAGCCGGACCCGACCTCCTGCGCAGCCCCTTCGGGAGTCTGGCCAGCCGCCTTCATGGCCGTCTCGGCGTCGGCCGCGGTGACCGTGGTGCCCTTGGGTAGCTGGAACTGGGTGCCGCCCTTGAAATCGATGCCCACGTTGAAGCCGCGGAACGCGAAACTCAGCAGGCAGATCAGGATGAGCACCATCGACGCGGCGTACCACTTGCGCCGGGTACCGATGAAATCGAACCGTGTCTCGCCCCGATAGAGCTTGGTGAACATGCTCATCAGCGGTTCTCCTTCTTGCTCGCGCTGTCGCGTTCCCGTTGGGCTGCCCGCCGGGCCGCGGCGCGTTCGGCAGCGGTGGATCCCGCCGCCGAACCGGCGGTCGCCGAGCC
>JBBQFE010000135.1:0-7458 GCA_038321605.1 Mycobacteriales bacterium
AGCAGGGTGTAGTTGCGCGCCTGCGGCGAGAACCAGGTTGCCTGCCCGAAGGCAATGATGCCGGCCAGAATCCCCAGCACCACCAGGGGCATTCCGGGTCGCCAGGCCAACGCCCGGTCGATGAACGCCCGGGTGTCAGCAACGTCGTCCTTTGCCAACGCCATGGTGGCCGCAGCGGCGGCAATGGTCAGGTAGCCGATCAGCGTGACGTTGGCGCCCATCGAGTGGTCCACCGCGGCCACGAAGGACACCACCGAAGCGTGCGCGGTGTAGGCCCACACAGCGCCGATCACCGCGGCGACCGCCGCCACCCAGGCCAGGGCCCGGATCGACAGCACGATCGCGGTCCCGGCCAACACCAGCGTGAGCAGCAACCAGAACCAGTAAAGGTGATAGGAGAAGAAGAGCTTGGCGGTCGGCGACAGCCCGTCGGTGTTGCCGGCCTGGCCCGCGACGGTGGCCAGCTTGCCGTCACCCAGCGGGTCGAGCCACTTGAGCAGCAGTTGCGCGATGACGACCGTCAGACCGCCGATCAGCAACGGACGCATACCGGTCTTGAGCAGGTATGGCTTGATACTCGCCCAGTACGTCAACGCAGCGAAGAAACCCACGCCGATAAGGAGAAACACGACCACCCGCGGCGAGAGGATGGCTTGGCGGAATGCCAGGCCGTAATCGTCCTGGGTGCCCTCCTGCTTGCCGATCATCAGCGCGAGGACCAGCGAGCCCGCGATGCAGGCGATGAAACGCTTTGCGATATCGGGAATCTTGATCATGCTGCACGCCCCAAACGCTCACCCAGGATGCCGGTCGGCCGAACCACCAGCACCAGCACCAGCACCACGAAGGACACCGCGTTGGTCCAGTCGATACCGATGAAGGGCAGCGGCGGGATCAGCGACTCGACCACCCCCAGTAACAACCCGCCCATCATGGCGCCGCGGATGTTGCCGATACCGCCCAGCACCGCGGCGGCGAAGGCCTTGGTCCCCTGGTCGAAGCCGATCGTGTTGGAGAACGAGAACGCCGTGCCAAAGAGAAAACCAGCAGCCCCTGCCAGCGCGCCGCCGATGACGAACGTTCGCGAAATGGTCTTGTCGATGTCGATGCCCATCAGGGCCGCGGTGGGCGCGTCCTCTGCCACGCCGCGGATGCTCCGACCGAGTTTGGTACCGGCGACCAGCCGGTCCAGGAAGACCATGATCAGGATCGCCCCGACGATGATCACCACCTGAAAGACCTGGATGCGGGCACCTGCGATGGTCACCAGCACGTGGTTCTGGTCGAAGTAGGCGGGAAACGAGTTTCCCTGGAAGCGGTTGAAGAGCTTGCCTGCCAGCTGCGAGAGGAAGAACGAGGCTCCGATGGCGCTGATCAGGAACGCCAGTTTCGGCGCCCCCCTGCGTCTGAGAGGTCTGTACGCGACCCGCTCCAGGGTCCAGGCCACCGAAGCGCCACAGAGGGCTCCGGTCAGCGTGCCGATCAGCAACACGAACGGAACCGCCCAGCTGGGCAGTGCCTTGCCGTCACCGACGATGGCGTGGACGACGATGTAGCTGCCGAAACAACCCGACATGAACACCTCGCTGTGCGCGAAGTTGATCAGCTGCAGCACGCCGTACACCAAGGTGTAGCCGAGCGCGATCAGCGCATACATGGAACCACGGGTGATCCCGAGTAGCAGGTATTCGGGAATCTGATGGATGTAGGACACGCGCAAAACCCTTCGCAGGCTGCCTGTTCGGCAATGATCGATCAGAACATCCGGCGCCGGCCGGGAGTGTTCGGCGCTGGATCAGAAGCTGATGTCGACTATCGCGTTCGCAAGGGGCGCCCCGTCGCCAGTCTGAGCGACGGGACGCCCCTTCACGAACCCTGTCCGTACCGAACTATCAACCCTTGGTGATGTCACCCACGAGGTTGATCTTGCCTGCAGCCTGCTTGTACAGGTTGATGACCTGCTGCTCGACCTCACCATTGGCCTGGAACTTGATCTGGGTGGTGATGCCGGTGTAATCGAGCTGGCCAACCGCGTCGAACACTGCCTTGCGGGTGACGGTGCCCTTGGCTGCGACAGCCTTGATGGCCTCGATCAGAGCGTTGGTCGCGTCGAACGCCTCAGGCGAGTAGGTCGACGGATCGGTGTTGAACATTGCCTTGTAATCGGTGTTGAACTGCTTGGCCTGCGGAGCCACCGTGGCATCGAGGCAGCCACAGGAGAACAGCCAGCCGTCACCGGCAGCGCCGGCACCTTCGGTGAACTTCGAGGACTTGCCACCGTTACCGGTCATGGTGATTCCCGTGTAACCAGCTGCCTTCAACGCCTTGGCGAACTGGGCGGCCTGGGTGTCGTAACCACCGTAGAAGAGCGCGCCGGCGCCAGATGCCTTGACCTTCTGGGCGATGACGCTGTAGTCGGTGGTCTTGGCGTCGACACCCTGGCGGGTGACCGTCGAGCCCTTGGCCTTGGCCTCGGTCTCGACTGCGTCCGCCGCGCCCTTGCCGTAGTCACTCAGGTCATCCACGACGAAGATGCTCTTGGACTTGGCGGCCAGGTAGTCACCGGCCAGCTTGCCTTCGAGCGAGTCCGGCGGCACCACCCGGTGGAAGGACTTGAAGCCCAGGCTCGTCAGCGCCGGGTTGGTCGCGGACGGGCTGATGAGCACCAGACTGGCCGCGTCATAGGACGCCCCGACTGCCTTGGTGGCACCGGAGAAGCTGGGGCCGATCACGCCCATGACGGTCGCGTCCTGCTGCAGCGTGGTCGCGGCGGCCGGGGCCTTGGAAGGGTCACCCTGATCGTCGGACTTGAGCGGTGCGAGCTTGAAACTGAGCTTTCCTGAGTCGTTGGCCTGCTTGATGGCCAACTCGAAAGCGTTCTCTTCGTTGATACCGAGCTGCGCGTTGTCACCCGACAGCGGGCCCTCGAAACCGATCTTGTAGGTCTGGTTGGCAGTCGAGCCACTGCTCGCGCCACCACCGGTCAGGCCGCCGGTGTTGCTCTTCTTGCTGTTGGAACATGCGGTGAGAGCGAGAACGCCCACCACACCTACGACGGCGATCTTCGCCAGGGACTGAGTCCGCACTGACGTTTCCTCCCTTGTTCACGGTCCTCGACTTGAGCACCGGTGTCCTACCTGCAGCTGCCGGAGTGCGCTCATCCGTCCGCGGGGACAGATACCGGTTTGCTGTGAGGGCACGCTAGCGCGCTCAGGGGGCAGATGGGTCACATTCCCGGTACTACTCTCGGGTCGTAACCAAATCGCGTCCAACATGCAGCCAGATGTAACACCGTTGCCCGAAATCGCCATAAAAATCAGCCCGAAAACGCAACCGGGAGTGCCTCAAATCCGCCTCAAGAACGGTGGATACCGTGCGGCTGAGGCCGAATGTCGTCGCCTGGCGAGCGTCGGTGCGGCCCGTGGTGCGGCGTTAGCGATGACCGGTTTCGGTGAGGACGACCTCGGCCACGGCACGCATCGTCGTGCGCTTGTCCATCGCGGCGCGCTGGATCCAGCGGAAGGCCTCGGGCTCTGAAAGCCGGTGCTCGGCCATCAATACGCCCTTGGCACGCTCGATCAGCTTTCGCGCCTCGAGGCGGTCCTGCAGGTCCTCCACCTCTGCCTCCAGCGCCTTGATCTCGGCGAAGCGACTGGTCGCCATCTCGATCGCAGGCAGCAGGTCACGCTTGTGGAAGGGCTTGATCAGGTACGCCATCGCACCGGCGTCCCGAGCACGTTCGATCAGGTCACGTTGGCTGAAGGCGGTCAGGATGACGACCGGAGCGATCCGTGCGCCCGCGATGTGCCCCGCAGCGGTGATGCCGTCCATCTTCGGCATCTTGACGTCGCAGATCACGACATCCGGCCGCAGCTCGGTCGCCAGTTCCACGGCACGCTCCCCGTCTGCTGCTTCGCCGACCACCGCGAAGCCCTCCTCGACGAGCATCTCTTTGAGGTCGAGGCGGATGAGTGCCTCGTCCTCGGCGATCAGCACCCGTCTGGTGGACGTCTGCGGCGCGGGCGCCGTCAGCACCGAGGCCTCGGGCCCTGATGCTGCCTTCGACACTGCCGCTTCCGCTGCGGTTGCCTGCTCGACCACGTGGCTCACTACCTTCGACTCGACTCCGCATGCCGGTGCAGTCATTGGACCGGTGCGCACGAGCCAAAGCCTATCGGGCTAAACTTTCCGACGGCTTGAGCCCCTGTATCCCAACGGCAGAGGAAGCGGATTCAAAATCCGTCCAGTGTGGGTTCGAATCCCACCGGGGGCACCCGTTCGTAGTTTTCGGCTCGGCTAGATTCGCCACTCATGAGCCCGCATATGACCCCCGAGGAATTCCGCGAACACGGCTATCGGGTCATCGACTGGATCGCTGACTACCAGCAACGCATTGAGACCTTCCCGGTGCTGTCGCAGGTGGCACCCGGCGATATCCGGCGCGGACTGCCCGCACACCCCCCACGGACCGGCGAGGACTTCTCAGCGCTGCTGGCCGACCTGGACACCGTGATCCTGCCGGGCGTGACGCACTGGCAGCATCCTTCGTTCTTCGCCTACTTTCCGGCAAACGCCTCCGGTCCGGCGATTCTCGGCGATCTACTCGCATCCGGGCTCGGGGTGCAGGGCATGCTCTGGGCCACGTCGCCGGCGGCCACCGAGTTGGAGACCCACGTACTGGACTGGCTGGCCGAACTGTTGGACCTGCCGTCGAGTTTCAGCTCCGGCTCTGCCGGCGGCGGAGTCATCCAGTCGACAGCATCGGACGCGGCGCTGGTCGCGCTGCTGGCGGCACTTCACCGGGCCAGCGCCGGTGCCACCGAGGCGCTGGGCGTGGCAGCGGGCCGTTTCACCGTCTACACCTCCGGTCAGACCCATTCCTCGGTGGAGAAGGCGTGCCGGATCGCGGGACTGGGTGTGGCCGCGTTGCGCAAGCTCGACACCGACCCCTGGACGCAGGCAGCCGATGCCGATCAGCTGGCCCTGCTCCTCGCCGAGGACGTGGCCGCCGGCTACACGCCGGCTCTCGTCGTCGCGTCGGTGGGGGCTACGGGAACCGGGGCCCTCGACCCGGTCGGCCGGATGACCGAACTCGCTCACGCCTACGGCGCCTGGTTGCACGTCGACGCTGCCTGGGCCGGCGTGGCAGCGGTCTGCGAGGAACTCCGCTTCGTGAACGAGGGCCTTTACGACGTCGACTCCTACGCCACGAACCCGCACAAGTGGCTGCTCACCAACTTCGACTGCAACGCCTTCTGGGTGGCCGACCGGACCGCCCTGATCGGCGCGCTCTCCATCCTGCCGGAGTACCTGCGCAACAGCGCTACCGAGTCCGGGGCGGTGATCGACTACCGCGACTGGCAGGTCCCGCTGGGCCGGCGCTTCAGGGCGCTGAAACTGTGGGCGGTGCTGCGCTGGTACGGCGCCGAGGGTCTGGCCGACCACATCCGCGGCCACGTGCAGTTGGCGCAGGACTTCGCAGGCTGGGTCGCCGCCGACGAGCGGTTCGAACTGCTCGCACCGCACCCGTTGGCGCTGGTCACCTTCACGCTCCGGGCCGGCGACGACGCGACCCGCGCGGTGCTGGCGGAGATCAATACCAGCGGACGCGCCTACCTGACTCACACCGTGGTGAACGGTCGCTACGCGATAAGGCTCGCCATCGGTTCGCTGCTGACCGAACGCCGACACGTCGAAGCGGTCTGGGAGGCAATCACCGCCGCAGCCGACCGCGCGGGTGGTGCGGGCTAGGCGTACTGCTCGGTGACGTTGGGCAGCCGGATCATGCCCTCCTGCGCGACGCTCACCACATGACGGCCGTCCTGGGTGAAGAACCGCCCGATCCCCAGTCCACGCCCGCCGCTGGCCGACGGGGAGCCCGAGATGTAGAGCAACCATTCGTCGGCCCGGAACTGGCGGTGGAACCACATCGCGTGATCGAGCGAGGCCTTCGAGATCGGATCGAGCTGGGCAGCCAGGCCGTGGTGGATGAGCACCGAGTCGAGCAGGTTGAGGTCCGAGGCGAAGGTGACGGCACAGACATGCATCAGCGGGTCCTCGGGCAGTCTGCCGTCGGTGCGCAGCCAGATGCGGTGCGGCTGGTTCTCCCGCGGCCCCAGGCCGCGTTGCACCCAGGGGGGGTCATCGATGTACCGAACATCGAATGCCTGCGGGATTCGTCTTGCCAGCTGCGCGAGTTCATCGAAGCCCTCGTACCGCTGCGCCAGCGTGGGCAGCGTCTCGGGCGCTGGGACGTCCGGCATCTCGACCTGATGGTCGATACCCCCCTGGGGTAGCTGGAACGATGCCGACAGGGTGAAGATGGGCGCGCCGTGCTGGACGGCGACCACCCTTCGCACCGAGAAGGAGTGGCCGTCCCGGATCCGGTCCACCGTGTAGATGATCGGCACCGTCGGATCGCCGGGACGGATGAAGTACGAGTGCAGCGAGTGCACCGCTCGGGGGGCGTCCACCGTCCGGCCCGCTGCTACCAAAGCCTGCCCCGCGACCTGGCCGCCGAACACCCGCTGCATCGAGACCTTCGGGCTGACCCCCCGGAACATGTTGACCTCGAGTGGTTCCAGATCGAGCAGCGCAACGAGGGCATCCACCACCGACTGCCCGGTGGCCAGTGGTCCGTCCGGGTCGCGCTGACCGTTCAGGCTCTCAGCGGTCACGTTCTCGGCGGTCACGTTCTCAGCGGTCACGTTGCAGGACGCCTCCGATGTGATGCACCCGGATGGTGTTGGTCGTGCCGGGCGTGGCTGGTGGTGTTCCTGCGACGATAACCACCAGGTCGTCAGGGCGACAGACCCGCTGCGCCAGCAGGGCGGAGTCGACCTGCCGCACCATCTCGTCGGTGGTCTGCACCGTCCAGACCTTGTGCGCCTCGACGCCCCAGGACAGGGCAAGTTGGCGCTGTACCGTCTCCTCCGGGGTGAACGCCAGCACCGTCTGGTGAGCGTGCAGTCGGGCCAACCGGCGAGCGGTGTCGCCGCTCTGGGTGAAGGCCACCAGCGCGGTGGCGCCGAGCGAGTCGCCGATCTCCTTGGCAGCCTTGGCGATCACGCCGCCGGGCGTCCGTGGGTCGTGCAGCAGGGCGGCCACGTCCACGCTGTTGGTCTCCACCGACGTGATGATCCGGGCCATGGTGGCGACGGTCTGGATCGGGTACGTGCCGACGCTGGTTTCACCCGACAACATCACGGCATCCGCACCGTCCAGCACGGCGTTGGCGACGTCGGAGGCCTCGGCGCGGGTCGGCCGGGAGTGGCTGATCATCGACTCCAACATCTGGGTGGCGACGATGACCGGCTTGGCGTTGTCACGGCAGATCGCGATCGCGCGCTTCTGGATGATCGGCACCTGCTCCAGGGGCATCTCGACGCCCAGGTCACCCCGGGCCACCATGACGCCGTCGAAGGCCAGCACGATGTCGACCAGCCGCTCGACACCCTC
>JBBQFE010000136.1:0-7450 GCA_038321605.1 Mycobacteriales bacterium
TCCGTACCGCTGGCGGTGCTGGCGTGGCTGCTGCTGATCAGCGGTGCCAGATCCTTCGTGATCGTGACGGTCGCCGGTGTGCTGGTGGCCGGACTCGTGGACTGGACGTTCGGGCCGTCCAACACGGTCATCGTCGGTGCCCGCGGCCTGATCTTCTGCTGGCTCGGCTACCTGCTCGGACGTGCCTGGTTCTCCCGGAAACTGGTGTGGATAGTGATGGCACTGGCGGTGGCGGCGATCTTCTCCTCGCTGTTCGCCGGGCTGCTGCCCCGTCTGCACAGCAATGTCTTCTGGGGCGGCCATGTCGCCGGCTTCGTGGTCGGCGCCCTGGTCGCCGCCGCGATGCACCGCCGCACACCGCGGACCAGGGCAACGCCACGGACCGGGACCACACCTTGAGCCTGCCGTCCAACGATGCGCCGATCGGAATGTTCGACTCCGGGGTCGGCGGCCTGACCGTGGCCCGCGCCGTGTTGGACCAGTTGCCGCACGAATCGTTGCATTACATCGGTGACACCGCCCACGTGCCGTATGGGCCACTGCCGGTCGCCGACGTTCGCCGGTACGCCCTGGCCGTGATGGATTCGCTGGTCGCCTCCGGCGTGAAGATGCTCGTGATCGCCTGCAACTCCGCCTCTGCCGCCTGCCTGGCAGACGCCCGCGAACGCTATGACATCCCGGTGGTGGAGGTGATCCGACCCGCGGTGCGGCGGGCGGTTGCCGCCACCCGTAACCAGCGGATCGGCGTGATCGGCACTGCCGCGACCATCGGTTCCGGCGCCTACCAGGACTGCTTCGCGGCCGCGCCCGGCGTGCAGGTGTTCGCCGCGGCCTGCCCCCAGTTCGTCCCGTTCATCGAACGCGGGGTCACCAGTGGCCGGCAGCTGCTCGGTCTTGCCGAGTCCTATCTGGCTCCGCTGGGTGCGGCTGACATCGACACCCTCGTACTCGGCTGCACGCACTACCCGCTGCTCACCGGACTGTTGTCGGTGGTGCTCGGCGACTCGGTGACGTTGGTCTCCAGTGCCGAAGAAACGGCCAAGGACGTCTACCGAACGCTGATGGCTCAGGACCTGTTGCGCGACGACGACGGCCCGGAGCCGGTGCACCGCTTCGAGGCGACCGGTCCCGACGACTCGTTCAACCGGCTGGTTCCGAGGTTCCTGGGTCTGGACAGCGCCACCCTGGCGCACCTCGGCTAACCGGCGAGAAAGCTCAGCCGCACCGTTCGCTCGGCGTTGTCGACGTTGGTGTCGACCAGGCACACCGACTGCCAGGTGCCGAGCTGCATCCGCGAACCCAGCACCGGAATCGTCGCGTGCGGTGCCACGAACGCGGGCAACACGTGATCGCGGCCGTGGCCGGCCGTGCCGTGGCGGTGCTGCCAGCGGTCATCGGTGGGCAGCAACCGATCCAGCGCCGAGAGCAGGTCTGTGTCGCTGCCCGCTCCGGTCTCGAGCACTGCGACCCCTGCAGTGGCGTGCGGCACGAAGACATTGAGCAGCCCGTCGCCGAGGCCGGCCACGAAACTCGCGCACTCATCGGTGATGTCGCGAACACGCGCCCGGTCACCGGTGCGGATCTGAATGGTCTGGCTGTGCATGAATCGATTGTTCCAGGCGACCTCAGCGCGGTCGGTACCGCTCGATAGGGTGGGCGATATGACCCGCCCAGACGGCCGTGCCGCCGACCAACTCCGCCCGATCACCATCACCCGCAACTGGCAGGCCTACGCAGAGGGCTCGGCGCTGATCGAATTCGGTGAGACCAAGGTGCTCTGCGCCGCATCGGTCACCCAGGGAGTACCGCGCTGGCGTCGGGGCAGCGGTCTCGGGTGGGTCACCGCCGAGTACTCGATGCTGCCGCGCGCGACCTTGACCCGCAACGATCGGGAATCGGTACGCGGCAAGATCGGCGGCCGTACCCACGAGATCTCCCGCCTGATCGGCCGCTCGTTGCGGGCCGCGATCGACCTGTCTGCGCTCGGTGAGAACTCGATAGCCATCGACTGCGATGTGATCCAGGCCGATGGGGGCACCCGGACAGCGGCCATCACCGGTGCCTATGTGGCCCTGGCCGACGCTGTCAGCTGGCTGGATGCCCGCAAGTCCCTGGCCAAGCCGGCGCCGCTGGTGAACCCGGTGTCGGCGGTGTCGGTCGGCGTGATCGACGGCGAACCCCGGCTGGACCTGATGTATGAGGAGGACGTGCGCGCCGAGACCGATATGAACGTGGTGATGACCGGATCCGGGGACTTCGTCGAGGTACAGGGGACCGCCGAGGGGGTGCCGTTCCGGCGCGACGAGCTGGACGCGCTGCTCGATCTGGCGGTGCTCGGCTGCACGGAGCTGGACCGGGCGCAACGGGCGGCCCTGGCGTCGTGAGCGACTCGCCATCGCGTGGTCAGCTGGTGCTCGCGACCCGCAATCTCAAGAAGCTGGTCGAGATGCGGCGGATCCTCGAACCTCTGCTCACCGTGGAGGTGCTCGGCCTGGACGATGTGCCGGCCTACGAGGAGGTGCCCGAGACGGGAGCCACTTTCGCCGACAACGCCCTGCTGAAGGCCCGCGAGGCCGCGCGTTACACCGGGCGTACTTCAGTCGCCGACGACTCTGGTCTTGCCGTTGATGCCCTCAACGGCATGCCCGGGGTGCTCTCGGCACGTTGGGCCGGCCGTCCCAAGGACGACACCCGCAACCTCGAGTTGGTGCTGGAGCAGGTGGCCGACGTGCCGGACGAGCGGCTCGGTGCCCACTTCAGCTGCGCGATCGCCGTGGTCACCCCGGACGGTCGGGAGCACGTCACCGAGGGCCGGATGCCGGGTCGGCTGATCCGGGTGCCCAGGGGCGGCAACGGTTTCGGCTACGACCCGATCTTCGTTCCCGATGGTGGCAACCTCACCAGCGCGGAACTCGACTCCGCGGCGAAGGACGCGATCAGCCATCGTGGCCGGGCGCTGCAGGCGTTATTGCCCGCGCTCATCGACATGCTGACCCATCCGCCGTCCTGACTGCGCGGGCGTGATCGGTGAACTGCGGCTCTCCGCACCGGCCAGCCGCTACCGTTGACGTCTGAGAACCCTGAAACCCAGAAGGTGGAGCGACAACCCATGCGAGTGACCGGACTGGGACACGCCAGTGCGCTGATCGAGACCGAGTTCGGATCGGTACTCACCGATCCCTGGGTCAATCCCGCCTACTTCGGCTCCTGGTTTCCGTTCCCGGACAACTCGGAGTTGGACTGGGACGCGATCGGGCAGGCCGACTACCTGTTCATCTCGCACCTGCACCGCGACCATTTCGATCCCGAACACCTCGCCCGTCATGTGAACAAGAAGGCGCGGGTGCTGTTGCCCGCGTTCGCCACCACCGAGCTCGAGGACCAGCTGCGCGACCTCGGCTTCAGCTCCTTCGTCAAGACCGTGTCCGACGAGGTCATCGACTTGGACGGCCTGCAGGTCATGATCCAGTCGTTGACCTCGCCGACCGACGGGCCGATCGGCGACTCGTCCCTGTGGCTGTCCGACGGTAAGACCATTCTGCTGAACCAGAACGATGCCCGCCCGTCGGACCTGACGTCGTTCGCCGCTCTGGGGCATGTCGATGTCCACATGCTGCAGTTCTCCGGGGCGATCTGGTTCCCGATGGTCTATGACCTGCCCAAGCGGGCGAAGCAGGCGCTCGGGGCAACCAAGCGCGAGCGGCAGTTCGACCGGACGTTGCGCTACATCCAGGACCTCGAGGCGACCTATGTGATGCCGATCGCCGGGCCGCCCTGCTTCCTCGACGACGAGCTCTGGGGCTTCAACGACATCTTCGGCGACGAGTCCAACATCTTCCCGGATCAGCGGGTCTTTCTGGACTGGCTCGAGGCGCACGGACGGTACAACGGGCGGCTGCTGCTGCCCGGCACGGTGGCCCGGGTGACCGAGCCGGGGTGTCCGGTGACCCATCCGATCGACGATGCCCAGGTCGATGCGCTGTTCGCCGACAAGACCAGCTACCTCACCGAGATGAAGGCCCGACGCCAGCCGGCGGTGGAGGCGGCGAAGCTGACCTGGGCCCATCCCGAGATCGATGTGCTGGCCGAGATCACCACCTGGTTCACACCGCTGTTGGAGGAGGCCGATCAGATGGCCGCCGGAATCGCCGGCGGAGTTCGTTTCACCGCCACCGACGAGCGTGGTGACATCGACTTCCTGCTGGACTTCGTCACCCGCGAGGTGCGGGTCTACGACGGCGAGAAGGTCCGTTACCGGTTCCAGACCAAGCGGGTGTACCTCGAGCAGCTCATCTTCGAGCACGAGATCGACTGGGTGAATTCGCTGTTCCTGTCCTGCAGGTTCACCGCGACCCGGATCGGGCCATACAACGAGTACGTCTACACGTTCTTCAAGTGCCTTTCCGAAGAACGGCTCAACTATGCCGAGGGCTGGTTCGCAGAGGCCGCCCACGACGACGAGACCATCTCACTGGGTGGCTACGACATGCAGCGGCGGTGCCCGCACCTCAAGGCTGATCTGACCCGCTTCGGCAAGGTCGAGGACGGCGTGCTGACCTGTCAGATGCACGGCTGGAAGTGGCGGCTGGACAACGGCAAGTGCATCAGCTCGGTGGGTCACCCGCTCCGGGTCGAGGGTCACTCCAGCTGACCTGAGCAGCGCTTCGCGACCGTGGGTTGCCAAGGGATGCGAGACGGTGACCCCGTCAGTGGCCCTCGGGCGTGATTCAGTGGCCCCCGGGCGTGACTCAGTGGCCCTCGGGCATGATCAGGCAGCTTCCGCTGGCGGTGGCCAGCACCTTGCCGGCGACGTCGGTGACGGTGCCCTCCGCGAACGCGACCCGCCGCCCCGGTTTGACCACCCAGCCGCGGGCGGTCACCGAGCCGGAGTGACCGTGCACCGGACGCAGGTAGTTCACCTTGAGTTCGATGGAGGTGTAGGCGACCTGAGCCGGCAGGGTGGTGTGCACTGCGCAACCGACCACGGTGTCGAGCAGGGTGCAGATCAGCCCACCGTGCACCAGCCCGATCGGGTTGTAGGCGGACTCGTCGGGAACACAGCTGACGACGACCTCGCCATCACCCACGACCTCGAAGGCGAAATCGAAGTGGGTCGCGATCGGTGGGGGAGCCACCACGCCGTCGGCGATGGCCTGGACCGCCTGCCTACCCGTCATCTCGAACAGGCGTTGGGCGGTGATCAGTGGGTCGAACCAGGTGATCGTCTTGGTACGGGGCTGGCCCCACTCGGGTGGTGCTTCGTCGGGCCGGTGGGCCGCGCCAGCGCCCTCAACCGAGTCGGTTTGATTTTCAGTCATACTCCTGAAGGTAGCTCATCGACGAGATGAAGCCGATCTCGGCTCCGGGTCGCTGCTGCGCGAGGATCTCGAGATCGGCCGGTGCCACCACTGCGAGGACCGGATAGCCGCCGGTGACCGGGGCATCCGGGCCGAGTACGACCGGCTGGCCGCTCGGCGGGACCTGGACGGATCCCGGCAGGGTCGGCTCGGATGGCAGCTCGTCGAGGCGTGCCCTGATCAGGCTGCCGCCTTTGAGCCGGATCCCGATCCGGTCACTGTCGGCCTGCACCGTCCATCGCTGGCCGAGCAGCCGCTGCCAGCTACCTGCCACGAACCAGTCCAGGCGGGGTCCTACCGAAACCCGCACAGAACGAGCAGCCGCGCCGGTGGCGGCCAGCGAGCCCGCGCTCGGATCCTGGGCCGGGTCGCCGCTCGGTTCGGGACCGACCGGCAGTCGCATTCCCGGCAGCAACGCCGGCGGTCCCAGCCCGGACAGCGTATCGGTGGCGCGCGAGCCCAGCACCGCTGTGACGGCGATACCGCCGCGGACCGCCAGGTAGCTGCGCAGCCCCGTCGGCGGTTGGCCCAACTCGACCAGACTGCCCGCGGGCAATGACAGCGCGGCGGCCCAGTCCTGGGTTCGCCCGTCGGTCAGCAGCGGCGCCCTGGCTCCGGCACAGGCGATCGTCGCCGCCGTCAGCAGCCGCACCTTCAGGCCGCCGAAGGTGATCTCGATGCCCGCAGCGTCCCGGTCGTTACCGACCAGCCGGTTTGCCAGCGCCAGTGCACCAACGTCCGCGGCTCCCGACCTGCCCACTCCCAGCCCGGCAAGGCCCGGGCGTCCCAGGTCCTGAATGCTCGACAGCGGTCCGGTCGCGATGATCTCGATCATGTGGCTCTGAATCGCACCCGGGTGCCGGGGCGCAACAGGGCCGGCGGGTTTCGTTCAGGATCGAACAGCACGGCGGATGTGGTCCCGAGCAACAGCCAGCCGCCCGGCGACCGACGCGGATACACCCCGGTGAACTCATCGGCGATGGCCACCGACCCGGCAGGAACAGCCGGCCGTGGCGACGACAGCCGGGGCAGTCGCAGGCTTGGGTGCAGGCCGGTGAGGTAGCCGAAGCCGGGAGAGAAGCCACAGAACTGGACCACGTAGTCGGCGCTGGTGTGGCGTTCGACGACGGTGTCGACCGACACCCCGAGCTGCTCCGCCACCGAGGCGAGATCGGCGCCGTCGTACCGCACCCGAAGTTCTACCTCGTCGCTGTCCGACCGGCCCGAGGCCGCGACGGCGGCCAACGCCGCGGCGCTCAACACGGCCGAGAGCTGTGCCGCAGGGAGCTGCGCCGGGTCCAGTTCGATGAGCAGGGTGCGCGCTCCCGCGACCACGCCCGTGATGCCGGGCTCCGCGCGGGCCAGCAGCTCCTCGCGCAGCGCCGTGACCATCGGGGCTGCCGGCAGCTCCAGCAACACCGCCCGCTCGCCGTACGGCAGCAGCCGAAAGGGCAGTCGAAGGGGGCGCGTCGGCACCGTCACGCGAATCGGGTCAGGGTGAACCCCGCTGCCACGAGCGCGGTTCGCACGGACCGGGCTCGCGCCACCGCACCCGGCGAATCACCATGTAGACACAGCGATTGGACCCGCAGCGTCAGCGTCGAGCCGTCCACTGCGGTCACCTGCCCGGTGCGCGCCATCGTCACCGCGCGCCGGGCAATCAGGTTGTCCTCGTCCAGCATCGCGCCGGATTCCTCACGGGGGACGAGGGTTGCATCGGGTTGGTACCCGCGGTCGGCGAAGGCCTCACCGATCACGCCCACGCCGCTGGTTGCGGCGATTCTGGCCAGCGCGGAGTCGGCCGCCACCAGGATGGGCAGAAACGGATCGAAGGCCAGCACCGCCTCGACGATCGCCGCTGACTGGGCCTCGTCGTGGGCGACGGTGTTGTAGAGCGCGCCATGCGGTTTCAGATAACGCACCCGGTCTCCGGCCGCCGTCGCGAAGGCCTGCAGCGCGCCCAGCTGGTAGAGGACCTCGGCAGTGAGGTCGGCTGGCGCGATATCGATGCGACGCCTACCGAAACCGGCCAGGTCGCGGTAGCCGACCTGGGCGCCGATCGCGACTCCCCGGGCCACTGCCTGCTCGCAGAC
>JBBQFE010000137.1:0-7396 GCA_038321605.1 Mycobacteriales bacterium
TCCTGCACCCGGCCTGAAGGAGACATTGCGTAAGCCGTCGCTTTCGCGGAGCCCCACGTCCTCACGAGCCGCCATGACGAGGCGATCAATACCGTCCCAGATCGCGGTCGTGGCAACGTGGACCGCTGAGTCGTCCCCCGCATCGTTCAGCAGCGCGAAGCCGGTCTGGATGGCGTCGACCGCGGCAATGGTCGCTGGACTTCCGTAGAGGCGGATCCGCATGGCGGCCAGGTTGAAGGGCTTCGAGAAGTCCTCGACGACGTCGTAGTCGGCGGATGGGCTCACGGCACTCCATGACCAGTCAGTCAGCGAATCAAGGATCTTCTCGTACGTCTCCTGACGTTCGTGGCGACGCTGGATGGCCCGATCGATGTCGGCTCGTCTGTCTTCGGCTTTGAGTGACTGGCGGCTGACCCAGGTCTGGAGGGTGGCTCCACCGAGGGCGGCGGCAGCCGTGATGGCGGCTGTCGCGATGACTGTCACGTCGACCATGGCCTCTCCCCTGTCAGGGAGAAATCAACCACGAGGCCGCGCCCAGTGCCAGAGTTGGCGTGTGGGGCCGAGCTCCCGCCCGACCATGTCGGGGCTGCCATCGAGGAGGCCGAAACGGCTGTGGAGTGGAGCAACTGGTCGGGCTCGCTCCAGGGCCGCCGTGCAAATCGTGCAGCCGGCTGAGTTGTACATGTCCCGGACTGATGGTCGGCCCGCGGAGCTCTCAGCCTCACTGCCCGGTGCCGGTGATCTGGCGGTCTCCCCAGCGCGGGCCGGGTAGCCGCTCAGCCGGACTTGGTTGCGAGCTCGCGGAACAGTGGCAGCCAGTGGTTGTGCAGCGCCTCATGGCCCATGAACAGCCCGAGGTGGCCGCCGGTTGTCTGCTGTTGGACGACCTCGTCGGCGCTGGTGCCGGCGTAGTCGGCGAGCGCGAAGACCTGAGGCGGCGGCGTGATGTGGTCTGTGGCGCCGGCCAGCAGGAACAGCGGGCAGGTGATGTGTCCCAGGTCCACCGCCTCGCCGCCCACCTGCAGCTCTCCGGCGATCAGCTCGTTGTTCTGGAAGAGATGCTCGACGATCCAGAGATAGAACGCCCCCGGAATGGGCTGAGTGTGCTTGAACCAGGTCTCGAACGTGCGGTAGCGGGCGACATGGGCCGGCTCGTGGATGTGGGCCAGGAGCTGGAGCTGCCGCTCGATCTCACTGTCCGGCTGAAGGGCGACGAACCCGGCCAGCAGGAACTCACCCGGAAGCACGCCGTTGTTCATCGCGACCAAGTCGCGGTAGAACGCCAGGTCGCGAGCCGGGGACAGTACGCGCATCCAGTCGTGGATCAGCGGTTCGCCGGCGTGGAAGTCCACTGGCGCGCCGGCGATCGTCAGGGTGTTGACAGTCTCGGGGTACAGCGCCGCGTAGATGACGGCGAGCCAGCCGCCCTGGCAGTCACCGACCAGGTTCACTCGACCGCCGAGCTGGTCGACCGCCGCCGAGATGACGTCCAGGTAGCCCTCGATGGAGGTGTTCTTCGTCTCCGGGGTGGCACCGATCCAGTCCATCGAGAAGACCCGGGTGAGCCCGGCCGCCAGAGCCGTCCTGATCTGGCTCTGCTGCGTGTCGTAGTCGACGATGCACGAGTCATGGCCGGCCTGCGGAGGGAGCAGGAGGGTGGGGACCGTCTCGACGAGATCGGCTGCTGAGAAGTCGCGCAGGCGCGCGATCGGCCACTCGGCGACGATCACGTGTTTCGTGGCCCACTGGGGCCGGTCATGCAGCGCAGCCGTCGCGAGCCAGGTCAGCAGATCCAGGCTCAGGTCGACCGGCGTGGCGCCCCGCGCGAAGGCGCCGGTCCAGTAGTCGGTCGCTGCGCGAAGCGTTGCGGCATAACTGCCGAACGCCGCGTCGAAGCTGGCGTCGACGATGCCCGGAGGGCAGGTCGCCGCCCTCATCGGGCGGTCCAGCCCTGATCCATCGAGATCGGTACGCCGGTGAAGGACCGGCCGTGTGGGCCGAGCAGCATGGAAGCCACCTCGGCCACCTCCTCTGGTTCGATGAGACGTTTGACCGGCTGTGCCGCCAGGATGACATCGTGCAGGACGCGGTCCACGGAAAGGCCATGCGCCACGGCCTGCGCGGCGATTTGTTTCTCTACCAATGGTGTTCGGACGTAAGAGGGGCAGATGGCGGTGGCGCAGATCCCGTGGTCGGCACCCTCCAACGCAAGCGTCTTCACCAGCCCCAGTGCGCCGTGCTTGGCCGCGACGTAGCCGGCCTTGAAGGGGGATGCGACCAGCGCATGCGCGGACGCGATCACCAGGAAACGTCCACCGGCGGGCGCCTTCAGCAGGGACGGCCACCCGTACTTCGCCAGGAGGAAGGGACTGGTGAGCAGGAGCGCGATCAGCGCGTCCCAGCTCTCCTCGGGAAACTCGGCTATCGGTGACACGTGCTGGAATCCGGCGTTGGCCACGATCATGTCGAGCCGGCCGAACTGCTCCAGCGCCGCATCAACCGCGGCCCGGTTGCCCTCGCGGGTCGTGAGGTCGGCGGCGAACGGCGTACCGCTCTGGGCCGACGTTTTGAGGTCGACGGCCAGTACGTCGATGCCGTCCTTCTCGAGCCGGGTGGTGATCGCCGAGCCGATGCCACTGGCGGCACCGGTGACAATCGCGGCTCGGCGGCCTTGGTCGGGCATGTCGTGCTCCCTGCTCGGGCCAAGCGTTGAGGGCGAGCCCACGGACTGACAGCCGTACGCTCACCCTCGCAGAGAGGGTGAGCGCAGGCGTCAGACTCGGCGGCTGCCTACTTCAGGAGCTCGCGAGCTGCCTTGGTGTACGACGCGCTGACGTCGCCGATGAACTTCGCGTGGGTGGTGGCCAAGGCCGACACCCAGTCGAGCTGCGAGGCCGAGGCGACCTTCTCCTCGAACTCGACCATGCTCTGGAGTGCGTTCTCGTAGGCGTCGAGGGTGACGAGGCCGGCGCTCTTGGTCGACTCGATCAGCCGCTCGTTGAGGTCGCGGATCCGCTGCGTGGTCTCTTCGATCGTGGGCAGGTCCATCGGGCTGGTGGGGGTGCTGGTCTTGCTCTGGGTGGTTGCCATGAGTGACTTCTCCTTAGGTGACTTCCTTACCGGTGACATGTGTTCGTTAGCAACGTTAGCACAACGGTTGCTAACATGCTAATCGAGGGCCGGACGAGCCTGAACTTCACAACATGACGTAGTCCCCGGGGCCTGGACCGAGCACTGGGTGGCCGCCGTTGCCCGTGGGTGGAGGGTCGGTCAGCTCGCCCGCGCGGGCGCCGGACCAGCGCGCCCAGTCCTCCCACCACGAGCCCTTGTGGGTCTGCGCAGCCGCGCGCCATGCGTCAGGGTCGGGCGGAACGTCCTCGCCGGTGAGGTACCACCCTTTGGGGCCAGGTGGGTTGACGATGCCCGCGATGTGACCGCCGCTGCTCAGGACGAACCGCACCGCTCCCGATAGGAGCTGGGTGGTGGAGTACGCCGAGCGCCAGGGAACGATGTGGTCGTTCTCGGCACTCACCACATAGGTGTCCTTCTTGATGGCGCTGAGGTCGATGCGCTGTCCGGCCATGTCGAGGTCGCCGGTGGCCAGCTTGTTCTTGCCGTAGAAGTTGCGTAGGTAGAAGCCGTGCATGGCGGCTGGCAGCCGCGTGCTGTCCGCATTCCAGGCGAGGATGTCGAACGCCGGTGGGTCCTGGCCCATCAGCCAGTTGGCGACCACGTAGTTGAAGATCAGGTCGTTCGGGCGCAGGGCGTCGAACGTGCCACTCATCGATGCGCCGTCCAGGTAGCCGCTGCGGGCCATCTCCTTCTCGAGCGCCTCGATCGTCGCCAGCTCGGTGAACACGCCGAGGACGCCAGGGTCGGAGTAGTCCAGCATCGTGTTCAGCAGGGTGAGGGTGCCGTTGCTGGACTCGCCCAGCTGCCCGAGGTAGGCGTCGGTGATCGCTGTCAACGCGCCCCCGAGGCACAGCCCGACGATGTCGACCGTGTCCGCGCCGGTGATGTCCGAAACGACGTCAAGCGCGGTCCGGGTGCCGTGGACCAGGTAGTCGTCCATGGTCACGTCGACCATGTCCGCGTCGGGATTGCGGTAGCTGATCGCGAAGACCGTCCGCCCTTGCTGGACCGCCCACTCGATGAAGCTGCGCCCCGGCGCGAGGTCCATGATGTAGTACTTGTTGATCCACGGCGGGCTGCACAGCAGCGGTGTGGAATGCACCTGAGGGGTCTGCGGGTCGTACTGGAGGACCTCCATCAGGTCGTTGCGGTAGACGACCTGGCAGGGAGTGGCGGCGAGGTTCCCGCCGACGGTGAAGGCGGTCCGATCCACCTGCCTGGGGCGCCCGTTGTTGTACAGGGCGTCGGACACGAAGTTCTGTGCGCCTTTGACCACGCTCGACCCGCCGGTCTCGAAGGCTCGTTTCAGCGCCGCGGGGTTCGTCAGCACGAAGTTGGTGGGACACAACAGATCCAGGACGATCCCCGTTGCCAACCGAGCTTTCCGCTCGGTCATCGGGCTCAGGCCCGCACCGCTGACCAGGTCCTCGGTGAGCTGAGCGACCGCGAGGTAGTACTGCCGCAGGGTGAAGAACGCGGGGTTCTCGCTCCAGGTGGGGTCGGCGAAGCGGCGCTCGCCGGGATCGACGTCGAAGACCGGTGGTCGGGCCAGGCCCAACCCGCGCGCCACGGCGGTCGTGGACACGCGCGACAACCCGTGCAGAAAGCGGGCACTGGCCTGGGTCACGGTGAACGGTCGGAGCGCCAGTCCTTGCACCGTCTGCTCGAGCGCCTTGCCGAACTGCGCCAGGTCGGCGTTCGGCTTGGCTCTCATCTGGTTACATCCGCTCGAAGATCGCGGCAATGCCTTGACCGCCACCGATGCACATGGTGACGAGTGCATACCGGCCGCCGGTCCGGCGCAGCTCGTAGAGCGCCTTGACCGCAAGGATCGCGCCGGTCGCACCGATGGGGTGGCCCAGCGAGATACCCGAGCCGTTGGGGTTGGTGCGGTCGACCGGAAGGCCGAGCTCGCGCGTGACGGCCAGCGCCTGGGCCGCGAACGCCTCGTTCACCTCGAAGACGTCGATGTCGTCGATCTTGAGGTCTGCGCGCTCCAGCACCGAGTGGACCGCGGGCACCGGGCCCATTCCCATCACCCGTGGCTCGACGCCGGCATGGCTGTAGGCAACGAGGCGCCCCAACGGATGCAGTCCGCGCGAAGCGGCGAACTGACCATCCGCGAGTACGACGGCGGCTGCGGCGTCGTTCACACCGGCGGCGTTGCCTGCGGTGACCGTGCCGTCCTTGGCGAACGCCGGCTTGAGCTTCGACAGGTCCGCCAGGGTGACGCCGGGACGGATGTGCTCGTCGAGCAGGAAGGGCACGGCGCCCTTCTTGCTCGGCACGTCGACCGTGACGATCTGGTCGGTGAAGTGGCCCGCCTCGACCGCGGCGGCGGCTCGTCGGTGACTCTCCACGGCCAAGGCGTCCTGGTCGTCGCGGGACACCTGGTAGTCGGCAGCGACGTTCTCGGCGGTGACGCCCATATGGTGGCTGTCGAACGGGTCGGTGAGTGCGCCCACCATCGCATCGACGGTGCTGCCGTCACCCATCCGCTGCCCCCAGCGCAGGCTCGGCAACCAGTACTGCGCGCGGCTCATCGACTCCGCACCGCCAGCGACCGCGGTGTCGACGTCGCCCAGCCTGATGGCCTGCGCTGCCGAGACGATCGCTTGCAACCCGCTGCCGCACAGGCGGTTCACGTTGAAGGCCGGCGTCTGCACCGGCAGGCCGGCGTTGACCGCGGCCACCCGGGCCAGGTACATGTCTCGTGCTTCTGTATGGATGACGTTCCCGAACACGGCGTGACCGATGTCCGCCGGCTCCAGGCCGGACCGGGTCACTGCCTCGCGGACGACGGTGGCGGCCAGATCGCAGGGGGGGACATCCTTCAACCCGCCGCCGTACTTGCCGATCGCCGTTCTGGTCCCGGACAGCACAACCACATCTCTTTGCTCGCTCATGAGCTTCCTCACATGTCCAATCCGCCGTTGACGGCCCAGGTCTGACCGGTGATGTAGCCACTCTCGTCAGCTGCAAGGAAGCAGACCGCGCGAGCGACGTCATCGGGTTGGCCCAGCCGCCCCAGCGGCACCTGCAGCCGGATCGCGTCGAGAACCTTCTCCGGCACCGTTGCCAGCATCTCGGTCGCGATGAAGCCCGGTGCGACCGCGTTGACGGTCAGCCCGATGCCGTCGCCGAGTTTGCCTGCTCGCTTGAGCTGGAAGGCGGCCTCCAGGGCCAGCGACTTGGTCAGTCCGAACAGACCTGACTTGGACGCGGCGTAGTTCGCCTGACCGATGTTGCCCGTCTCGCCGATGACGGAGGAGATGTCGATGATCCGCCCGGTTCCGCGCTCGAGCATGTGCTCCATGGCGGCCTGCGAGAGGTAGAACGCCCCCGACAGGTTGACATCGAGGACCTTCTGCCACTGGTCGTCACTCATCTTGGCGACGGTGCGGTCCATCGTGATGCCGGCGTTGTTGACCAGGATGTCGAGCCGGCCGTGCTGCTCGATGACGTCCCGGATGACCTCACGGCAGTGGTCGGCCACCGCGACGTTGCCCTTGTGCAGTGTGACCCGACACTCGGGGAAGTCGGTCTTCATCCGGATCATGTACTCGTGGGCCCGCTCATCACCGCGCCAGAACCCGACCGCGATGTCGGCGCCCTGCCGGGCGAGCTGTCGGGAGATGGCCTCACCGATACCTCGCGTCCCTCCGGTGACCAGAGCGACGCGCCCGCGCACTCCGTTGTCGGTCAGGTCGTGCTCGGGTGCAGTCTGTTCGGTGGTCGTCATGGCTTGGATGCTCGTCCTCGATCGTCGGCCTCGGTAGGGCCGAATGGCCCCCCGTCGCCTGACCCCCGGCGCGCAGCCCTCGACGGGCAAGGTTCAGCTCGACCTCATTGAGCCGTCGCGTAGGAAGCGCACGTGCCAGGACAGTGCCTCGGCAAGCAGGTGCGGCGTGTGCTTGGGAGCCGAACCGGCCTGGGCCCGGTCGAAATAGTCCTGCAGAGCCGGCTGGTAGTCGGGGTGCGCACAGTTATCGATGATCTGCTGAGCTCGGTGTCGCGGCGGCAGGCCACGAAGGTCCGCGACACCCTGCTCAGTGATGATGACGTGAACGTCATGCTCGGTGTGGTCGACGTGGCTGACCATCGGCACGATGCAGGAGATCTCGCCGGACTTGGCAGTCGATGGGGTGACGAACATCGAGATGTAGGCGTTGCGCGCGAAGTCCCCCGAGCCACCGATGCCGTTCTGGATGCTCGACCCCATCACGTGAGTGGAGTTCACGTTGCCGTAGATGTCCGCCTCGAT